>NZ_JBXSQG010000015.1:0-62351 GCF_057063545.1 Gilliamella sp. X-23 | reverse complement strand
ATATATCCATTATTATAATCATAGAAGAATTAAATTAAGCTTGGACAAAAAGAGTCCTGTTCAATATCGGGAGTATTATTTTCCAGCAGCTTAGTTTTTTTGTACAACTTTTGGGGTGCAGTTCATTAATTCCCTGACTCGGACGTGGTCACTGCGGCTATTTTGTTCACTATAGGTCAAAACGTCCGAAACCTCTGCACAATTTATTCTATTCACCAAAACAAAAAAGGCCTGATTTTCCGCCAAAAATCGGTCAGGAAAGGTATTGATTTTATTAAAGTTTTTCTAGCTATTTTTTAACAAAAACCGCCTCACAAAAACATCAGAATGTGCCGACAACCGCGCGAGGTCAGCACGCCAAACAGGGATATTTTGTCCTGAACCAAACTATCGTTGACAAATTAATCACAACAGCGATATTGCCATCATTATAGTTTAAATTGGTGAGTGAAAATTACAAAGGTAAACTACGTTTAATCATACATTGTTGATAAACTTCAAAAGCTTTTTGATTTAATTTCATACCATACATATAAAGAATGCCGTAGCATAAAAATGCCAAAAAAACACTATCTTTGTATTTTTTAAACATATTATAGTGTTGTATCAATATTTCATCACTTATTCTATCTAATTTTACTTGCTTTATAATTACGTAACATAACAATCGAATAAATAAGCCTAAGAAAGTCAACAGTCCGATAATTAATGCAGCAAAAACTGCAAGTCCCATAATAGTTTGTAAAAAATTGATCATTTTTTAATTCTCTTATTTTTCAATCATTATCATAGCTAGGCTTTAAAACGGGAAAAACACCGGCACTAAAGCAATATCCACCGCCATAACCAAAAACGTTAACGGCACGCCAATTTTAACAAAATCCCCAAAACTATATCCACCCGGTGCAACCACCATGGTTTTAATTGGTGATGATACAGGGGTAATAAATGAGGCGGAGGTGGCAATGGCAACCGTCATGGCAAATGGGTAGGGCGAGTAACCAAATTTTAGTGCTAAATCAATGGCGATTGGCGCAATTAAAATAGCGGTTGCGGTATTAGATATAAATAATCCAATTGTTGAACATAATAAGAAAATAAATGTCAGCACCATATAGGGGCCGAACGAGGATAGGTGAACTTCAAGCCAAGCGGATATGAGCGAAATTCCACCCGTTTTATTGAGAGCGAGTGCAAAAGGCATCATGCCAATAATTAAAATTAAGGTGGGCCAGTGTATGGATTTATAAGCGTTAGTCATGTCAATGCAACGCGTGGCGCCCATAAGTAAGCAGGCAATTAAGGCCGCAACTACGTTGGGTACAATGCCGGTAACCATTAAGGTTATCATTATAGCTAAGTTGATTAATGCTGCCGGCGCTTGGCTGCTTGCTGGCGCTATGTCGTCAATGTCTGCTGGGTAGTCTAATACAACAAAATCATTGGTGCGAGTTTGTAATTTTTGAATCGATCCCCAATCACCACAGACTAATAATGTGTCGCTCATTTCTAAACGTTCTTGGAATAGGTTGTTGGTTTCAACTGGAGCGTGATTACGCCATATGCCGATGACTGT
This sequence comes from Gilliamella sp. X-23, assembly GCF_057063545.1. Classification (NCBI taxonomy): domain Bacteria; kingdom Pseudomonadati; phylum Pseudomonadota; class Gammaproteobacteria; order Orbales; family Orbaceae; genus Gilliamella; species Gilliamella sp. X-23. The sequence continues at coordinate 60,775 of NZ_JBXSQG010000015.1, read as the reverse complement.
TAGGAAGTATTTCCCTCTGAAATCGATTTCGTTAAGTGTTTTGCCACACAGTGTTGATTCTGGTAGTAGAGCGACTTCGGCCATGCCGACTTGTTTTACTTGTTCCGAAAAATACTCACCACGCAATATTTTGGGTTCAAGGTTATTGGTGGTTAAAAAAGTACGGTAATCGGCTTCGGAGTGTGACATGTCTAGCAGTAATATGTCATTTTCACGAAATTCGGTTGAGCCATTAACAGAAATTAATACTTTGTGAAATTTGCGCCAACGTTCAATACCAATAACATTTACGCCATGCTTGCTACGTAAATGTAAGCCATCGATAGTGCGTCCAACAAAAGGCGAGCCTGCTAGTATTTGTGCTCGATGGGCACGGCCAATTAATTTGTAGTCGCGAATAAGGTCGGTAATTTTGCGTCTTTGCGGTTGGGTGTTGTTTGGGGTGATTTGTTCGGCAGTGAGTAGCCAATTGCGTGTTAGTAGGCAATAAGTCACACCAACAATTAGAACACCAATGCCAATCGGCGTAATCGAGAAGAAGCTGAACTCAGTTAATGCCGAGCGGTTTAATTCACTATTAACAACTAGGTTTGGCGCCGTTGCGACTAATGTCATCATGCCGCTAATGAGTGCTGCTATGCATAGTGGCATCATTAATTTTTTGACGTGAATACCTGTATGATTTGCAATGCTAATGGCAACGGGGATAAAGATGGCAACAACGCCTGTTGAGCTCATTATTGAACCTAGTAAGGCGGCGCCTAGCATGATGCAGGTGATGATGCGTATGTCGTTTTTGCCCGCGATTTTTAATATGTATTCGCTCATTTTGTATGATATGCCGGTTCTGACAAGGCTTTCGCCAATAACAAAGAGTAGCGCAATTAAAATGATGTTGGGATCGCTAAATCCTGATAGTGCTTCGGTAGGGGTTAATACGCCTGTGATGGTGATTGCCGTGATGGTGAGTAGGGCGATAATGTCCATTCTTAATTTGCTGAATGAAAACATTAAAATGGCTATTAATAATAATAAGCAAACGGTAATCAGTGGGTAGTATTCAATAAAGTCATTCGGTAAGAATTGTGTAATTGATGATACTAAATTATGCTCAGGTGACAAATGTTCCACAAAAAGTAGCTCTATAAATGCCGATTAGATTTTGGACATAATACCTTGATTTATTGCAATAGGGAATATTTTTGCATTAAGTTTATATGACAAAATTTGTTCTATTATGACATTTTTAACATTTTTTGCTGTTTTTTTTATCGCCTATTCGCATTATGGGAAAGTAGGTGTAATTTAAGTAATTTAAATTATTTAACCCGTAATTTTTTAGGAGAAAGTATGTCGTCAAAAAAAACCGTTGCACAAATAATTGTTGATGTTTTGTCCGAAGCTGGTGTTAAACATTGTTATGGTATTGTTGGTGATACCTTGAATTATATTACTTCTTCTATTAAAAAAAGTAATATCGAATGGGTGCATGTCCGCCATGAAGAGGTTGGCGCTTTTGCAGCAGGAGCAGAAGCATATTTAACTGATCAAATTACGGCTTGTGCCGGTTCGTGTGGTCCGGGAAGTTTGCATTTTATTAATGGTATTTACGAAGCTCAACGTAATAAAGTGCCGGTTATTTTATTGGCAAGTCAGCTAGTGACTTCACAAAAAGGTACTGATTTTCCGCAAGAAGTCGATTTTGAATCTATTTATAAAAACTGTTCTGTATTTTGTCAGGAAATCAATGATCCTACTCAAGCAAGACAAATAACGACAGCCGCAGTTCAAGCCGCAATTAATCAACGCGGTGTGGCAGTTTTAGTGATACCTTATAATATTAGTTTAGTTAAGGTTGAGGATAATAGCGGGCATAAGATTTATCACCCTAAACCGGTTATTCGTCCATCTAATGAAGAACTTAATCAAATTGCTGAAATACTTAATAAAAATCAAAACATCGCTATTTTTGCTGGGCAAGGTGTTTGTGAAGCTCATGATGAACTTGTTGGGCTTGCAGAAAAATTAAAATCGCCTATTGTGCATACCTCTAGAGGTAAGGATTTTGTTGAATATGATAATCCGTATAATGTGGGGATGACGGGGATGTTTGGTATGGAGTCGGGAACGACGGCGATTAAAGAATGTGATGTACTGCTTATGTTAGGTGCTGATTTTGCATGGTCGCAGTTTTATCCAGATAAAGCCACTATTATTCAAGTTGATATTGATGCGACCCATCTAGGACGACGTCATCCTGTGAGTGTTGGGGTTGTCGGTAGCAGTAAACCAACGTTGGCAGCTTTAATTCCTTTAGTTGATGAAAAAAAAGATAGTCGTTTTTTAGAAAAATGCCGTGAATTGTATACCAAATCGATGAATAAATTGAATAAGAAAGCAGTGCCTTCGCAAACAACAATTCATCCTCAATATTTAACTGAGCTTGTTGATAAATATGCAGCAGAAGATGCCGTGCTCTGTGCCGATGTCGGTTCCGCTATGGTTTGGGCTTGTCGACATTTTAATACCAATGGAAAAAGGCGCACAGTAATTAGCTTAAAACATGGCACAATGGCAAATGCAATGCCACAAGCATTAGGTGTTCAAAAAGCATTTCCTAATCGGCAAGTTATTACTTTATCAGGTGATGGGGGTATTAGTATGTTGATGGGTGACTTGTTAACCACAATTCAAGAAAAGTTGCCAATCAAAATTATTGTGCTTAATAATAGTTCTCTCAACTTTGTCGAATTGGAGCAGAAATCTGAAGGGTTGGTTGATCACTATACCGATTTACAAAATCCTAATTTTGCCAAAGTTGCCGAATCCATGGGACTATTTGCCATAAGAGTTGATAGCTCTGATTTACTTGAGGAGGCGATGCAATCATTTTTATCACACTCCGGCCCTGCCTTGTTAGATGTGAAAACCAGCTCTAATGAGTTAGTCATGCCTCCTGAAATTCTACCATCGCAAGTTATGGGGATGGCTCTTTATAGCGTAAAAGCTTCATTACACGGAAAAATGGGGGATGTTGTTAATTTGTTGGTAGATAATTTTATCAAGAAGTAATTTATACTTAAGATCTCTGCCGCTATATGCGGCAGAGTGTTGGTACTAGAAGCTGACAGCGCCTTCTTCTGCTGAGGTTAAATTTTCACGGATAATAGTGAAAAGTTCACGTCCACAACCTTGATGAGAATCGGTGAGATCAAATGGGGCTGGTTGGCGTTTGGTTAGTTCTGCTTCGTCGACAAGTAGTGTGATTTCGCCAGTTTGTCCATTAACGCGGATCATGTCGCCGTCTTGGACTTTACTTAATAAACCACCATCATAAGCTTCTGGTGTGACATGGATAGCCGCCGGCACTTTGCCTGACGCGCCCGATAGTCGACCATCGGTTAATAAGGCAACTTTGTAACCTTTATCTTGTAGTACGCCTAGCGGTGTGATTAGTTTATGTAATTCTGGCATGCCAATGGCTTTGGGGCCTTGATAGCGTACAACAACTACGCAGTCTTTATCTAATTTGCCCGCTTTATATTCAGCATCTAAATCGTATTGGCTATTGAAAATAACGGCTGGGGCTTCGATAATTTGGTGCTCTGGCGCGATAGCCGATGTTTTCATTACCGCTCGCCCAAGGTTGCCTGACATGACTTTTAGCCCACCATGTGAGTTAAATGGTTTGTTTATTGAAGCAATGACGTTTTCGTCTAATGATTTGGTTGGACCTTCGCGGAAAACAAGTTGGCCATTTTCTAATATTGGTTCTTTGGTATAGCGGCTTAGGCCGTGTCCTGCAACTGTTTCAACATCTTCATGTAGTAAACCACCAGCCAATAATTCCCTCACTAATAAAGCTGTGCCACCAGCTGCTTGGAAGTAGTTGATGTCGGCGGGACCATTTGGGTAAATTCGACAAAGTAGTGGTACGGCGGTTGACAGGTCTGAGATATCATCCCAATTAATAATAATTCCTGCCGCTTTTGCCATCGCGACTATATGCATCGTTAAATTGGTTGACCCACCAGTTGCGAGTAATGCAACGAGTCCATTGACGATGACCTTTTCGTCCACCATTTTGCCAACAGGCATGTAATTACCTGATTGTTGGGTTAAGCGAGTAATTTGTTTGGCCGCTGCATTGGTTAATTCAAAGCGCAATGCGGTTTCTGGATGAACAAATGCAGCACCGGGTAAATGTAACCCCATCAATTCAATTACCATTTGGTTACTGTTGGCGGTGCCATAAAAGGTACAAGTTCCGCTTGTGTGATACGAGGCTGATTCTGATTCTAACAAATCTTCACGCGTTGCTTTACCTTCTGAATAAAGCTGGCGAATTCGGACTTTTTCTTTATTCGCTAATCCTGATGGCATGGGGCCTGCAGGTATGAAAATGGCAGGTAAATGTCCAAAGGTTAATGCGCCGACAAATAATCCCGGTACGATTTTGTCGCAAATGCCAAGGTATAAAGCGCCATCAAACATATTGTGTGAAAGACCAACTGCAACAGACATGGCAATGATGTCTCGGCTCATTAATGACAGCTCCATTCCGGGTTCACCTTGGGTAACCCCATCGCACATTGCAGGTACCCCTCCCGCCATTTGTCCAACCGCGCCCACTTCGTGCAGTACTTTGCGGATTTGTTCAGGGTAAAATTCGTAAGGTTTGTGCGCTGAAAGCATGTCGTTGTAAGAGCTGATGATGCCAATGTTGCTTTTTAGTATATTTTTTAGATCGTTTTTGTCATCAATACAACAAGCGGCAAAACCATGGGCCAAATTACTACAAGGCAAACTGGCGCGGGTGACTTTGTTGCTTATTGCCCTTTCTATTTTTTGTAAATAAGCTTCGCGTGATGCTTTTGAACGTTCAATAATTCGTTTTGTTACAGCTTGGACAGTTGAATTCACATTGACCTCTTCTTTGTTTTCTTTGTTCGCTTAAGTTTTATTTTATTTGTTTTTTTTAGCAATGGCATGTTGCGCGTATTACTTGCTCAGTATCATGCACAACGTCTTTTAATGGTTGTTCAATGTTGATGTTGTAGACATCTTTCTCATCGGCTGTTGGCTCTTCAAGTGTATCAAATTGCGATTGAAGCATGCCTGTTTTTTGGTAGTGGCCTGTGCGTTTCGCTAGGCGTTCAGCGATGACATCGAAACTGCCTTTTAAATAAATAAAATGTACGTTTTCATTTTCACCACGGATAATATCCCGATATTTTCGCTTTAACGCCGAGCAGATAATAATCGAAACATCGTTAACATTACTCATGGCAAATGCGGCATTGCTGATTAAGTTAAGCCAAGGCATTCGATCTTCATCATTTAAAGGTGTGCCACTGCGCATTTTTAAAATATTGGCTTTAGGATGTAAAAAATCGCCATCTAAAAATGCGGCATCTAAGTTATAAGCCACTTGTTTGGCTACCGCTGATTTACCACAACCCGATACACCCATTAATACAAAAACTTGTTTGTTTTTTTTCGTCATTGCAGTTCCTTCGTATACCTTTATCTGTTACGGGTAACATTTTTGCACGTTAATCTTTTTTTGCAATTGAAAAAAGTTTTTTTTGTGATCTGGATCAGATTTTATTTTTAATTCTTAAATAGATAGTGTTTTATCAATTATGATTGATGCCTCGTATTATCCATTTGAGGCTGATGTTTCTTTAGTTTTATATGGCGCATCGAGTATTCCCAAAAAAATGGTTAAGCAATCGATTCCTTTATTTAATCTCCTAATTTTACAAAGGCAATTTTGTTTGATTTAAGTAATAAGAAATAATTTGTACTGCCTAGATTCATAGTAAGCATTGAAATCACAATCAAGTATGGCTTACTATGAACGGTTTTATTCTTTATTTAGTGATATCTCCCATAATTTGTTTAAATGTTGAAAAAGAACAAAACCCCTTCGCATTAGTTGGGCAGTTTGTCATGGTTAGCGTAACTTTTTGTGGTGGATTATTACGATTTAATGGTGATAAATTGCGAATTTGTTCAGTGGATTGGTAAAAGTATTCTATTTTCATTAAATTCTCACCACTACGATTGTCGCGCCATTTTTGAAATACGACTTTACCTCCTATCGGTGTGGTTTCAAATTGATTAGGTAAGTTATAGGATTGAATTTGCATAGCGGAAAATAACGAAGCAATATTGGAATCGTGCCCCACTAAAAGAGTGAATTTAGCTGTCTCTCCATTGTCAGTAAAAGCGTGATTAATATAATTAACTAAATTTGCAGAAACATGTTTTGCCACGGTAGGTGAGCCAAATAGTACGGTATTATAATGCTCTTTAATAGCAACAAGTTGTTTAAACTGTTGCTCATCTTTTATTTTACCCCAAGCAACTTTTTTTAAAGGTGTTCCTTCATAATATTGTAAAATGAAGGCATCGGCAATGGATGTGCCGGTACGCAGTGGCCCAGTAATACCTGGTTCTTTTCCTTTTTCTATTATTAACTCTGTTGGTAAATCAATAAAGTCACACTGTTTGTCAGTGATGCAATTAGTTGATTTTTGATAATCAATTATCTTAGCCATATTTTGATATGCGTTGTTAAGTTTTTTATTTAAACCTGTAATACCATTTACATCCGCATTTTGGTTAATTGAAGCAATAGCAGCTTGCTTAAATTCAACACTATCATCTCTAATTACAGGGGAAAATAAGGGATCCATTTGACCAAGTTTTTCTTTATGAATGATCGGTAAAATACATCCAGGGTAGGCACCAACAATAAAAAATTGCCCTGTTGCAATCGTTCGTTGAAGACTATTAGTATAAATATAAATATCTTTTTCGTTTGGACAGTTATCGGCGGTTAATAATTTATTATCGGCTAACCACTGACTAAAATAGTGGCCAAAATAGCTTTCTAATGCTCCTCCTCGTGTCGTTAAATAACTGGCTGGCGTATCCCACTGTGGCCATTGATTGGGTGTGATTTTCCCTAGAGTACTTGTTGGACTAGCTAACGGAGCACGTAAACCATGGCGACTAAAAACCACGACTTGCTCTAGGGTGTAATCTTCATGATTATCTGTTGCATATGTTGAAAATGATACAATACATGCTAAACCGAATATCCCTTTTAATACTGTTTTTTTCATATGTTTTCCTCTGAATTATATAGATGATGATTTTATTGATGAAATGCTTAATTTTTTCTTTTTTATGATAATTGTTGTCAGCACAATGTTTTATAAGAATAAAAACTGGTTCTTGGTATTCGAGTTTTAATTGGATTATGCAAGAACGGGTTTCTTTATTTTTTGTAAAAAGATAATCCTTGATAAGAAGAAAAGAAATGAAATTTTATGCTATAAGTGATGGTGCTCACAAATTTTACCCTTTATGAGCAAGATAGTTGAAATTTACAGTCATTTAAACTAGAAACATAATGGGGTTTATGCTGAATTAAGTATGGTGAGTGAATTAGGCTTTTTTAATATAGATAATTGTATCGATTATTTTGTTTCGAGCGAAGGTATTGCATTGTTTTTTAATAATGCTTAAAACGCTCGAAACTAAAACTGCCAATAAATTATGATGCATTAGCTGTCTTTTTTACTCGTTCAACAAACATCATCACCACAAAAGCAATAACCGTTAAATAGATGATGTAAGCCCCATAAGTTGCTAACATATCAATCAGTGAACGCCCTCGCATGGCAAAATCACGGAAAAATCGAAATAACCAAACTAATGGAAACGCGTGGCTAACGTAGTATGTCCAAATAGGCATAATACCCACTGCCATTGTTGATCCTCCCATAATAAACCCAGGCGGAACTAAAAAGATCATTCTGCCCGCGCCTTCGCCCGGATTATTTGTTGTCCAAGAAAGTAAAAAGGCTAACCAACCAAAGGCAAGTCCTGTCATAAATACACTCGGCACAAAAGCAAAATAGTTACCTTCAAAACGTAGTTGCCCAAATATTACTAGTATAGCGGTAATAAGGGTTAATGCGGTTGTGTAAAATAGCGCATAAGGAATCGTTCTTGCTAATAAAGATAAGAAGCCTCTTTCTATGGCCATTTGCCACATACCAGTAACTTTTAATCGGCCAATAATCATCAATGAAGTTAACCCGTAAGTTAATGATGAGAAAAAGTAAACAAAATAAATAATTGTCGAAATTGTCGATGAACTTGCCGGATTAAACAGGTAACGTGTTTTTAGTTGCATGGGTGATAAGGTTGCTTCAATGCCTTCTTTACCAAGCCCTAATGCAGCAATTTTACCAACACTCAGTTCGGCACCTAATTCAGGAATATATTCGTTAAGGCTTTGTAGTACTTTGGCATTTTGTGCATCATTGGTGTCATCAGCAAAATAACCTAGGCGGACGGTTTGATCGCCTTTTTTTAGGCTTTTTTCTAAGCCTTTAGGAATATATAAAACACCTAAATTACGGTCGTGTGAAACTAACGTTATCGGGTTTACTGGCGATCTTATCACTTCCGTTACTTCAATATAAGGTGACGTATTGACTTTACTAATTAATTCGGTCGAATAATTTGATCCGTCAAGATCAATCACCGCAATTTTACCTTCAAATACGGCTCCGTGACTTAATACGATTGAAAATACCAGTGAAATAATTGCCGCTAAGCCAAGTGAAACTTTATAATAAGGGATAAAGTGACCTGACAACATGGCGTCAAGTTCTTCGAGCATAGATTTAATGATGTTTTGCATCATTGATCCACCTCAAGTGTCATTCCGGTTAATAATTTTGGAATCGATTCTATATAAATTCTAACTTGATAAGAGGTTAGATCGGCTTGGCCGCGTTCTCGTGTCATACGTAAATCGGCAAATGATGGCGCAGCGGTGGCAAAGCGGACTTTACCTTTTACTTCTTTATTCAGCGCAATCACATTAGCGGTGACAGTTGTGTCAGGTTGATAATCATTTACCATTTTTTCATTCACATAAATGTCGATATATTTACGGTTAGTCTCTAACAATACTGCGGGTGCGCCGTTTGGTACTATTTCGCCATCTTCAAACATCAGTTTTAATATTTTTCCATCTTCAGGTGCTCTTAACGTTAGTCGTTCATAATTGAGTTGTAACTGTTTTAATTCAGCTTCACCTTGCGCAAGTTGTGCTTTAAGCTGTGCTAATTGATTTTGGCGATTTTGGAGTTTTTGCCGAGCAATTAAGATGGACTTTAATGTCATGCCGGTTGCATTTTGCGTTTGTTCAAATTGGCTTATTTGTTCTGGTGTTGCGCCAATCATTAAAGTCGATAATTGACTTTCAATTTGCACAACTTGCATTTTGGCATTAATAAATGCATTACGTGCATTATCAAGTTGTGACTGTGAGTTGCCACCTGTTTTTCGTAATTGGGTTTGGCGATCAAATTCCGTCTTCGCTAAATTTTGAGCAGATTTTGCTGCTTCTAAATTGGCTTGTACTTCTTCAATTTTGCGCCAAGTTGTTAATTCTGAAAGGTTAGTCTCGTTTTCCGTAATTTCAATGGTTGCTTGTTCTTGATTGACTGCTGCTTTTTGACTATCAACTAAAGCTTGTAAGCGATCGATAGCCAGCTTGGTATCGATATCTTCTAATTGCATTAACCGATCACCTTTTTTTACCATTTGTGACTCTTGCACAAATCGTTGGGTGACTTTTCCGCCGACATTTTGAAAGGCAATATTAATTTCGTCAGCCGTTAATACGCCAGATTTAATGCTTTTGGCAACAGATACCGCATCATTTCTTGAACCTACAAAAATTAAAAATGAGCCAAACATTAGCAGAAGTAAAAAGATAACAGGAATTTTGACATTTTTTTTCATATATAGCTTATTTTCCATTTATTTAGTCAGCTAACTATTTAAGTAAAAAGAATGACTTTAATGATTAAAGTCCGTTATTTTCGTAATAATTTGCGCAACATTGCGATTAAAGACTCTTGCTCTTGCGAGTTTAGCACCTGCGCAAAAGCGCGAATCGATTTAAGGTGGTTGGGTAATGCCTCTTGAATCAGCCTTTCACCTGCATCTGTTAAAGTGATTAGGCGAGAACGTCCATCTTCACCACTTTTTGTCATCGAGATTAAAGGCTCTGGAGATGCCAGCATTCGCTTAACCATGACAGATACCGTCGCCGGTGTTACGCCAATGCGCAAAGCAAGATCGCTGGCACAGGTTTCACCTTCTGAAAACAGTGACATCAATAAGGCAAATTTCCCCTCAGAAACGCCGTAATCTTTATCTAATTGTGCATAGATATTCGCGCGAATGAGATCGGCGGTTGTGATTAAACTTAAAACCAGATCAACACCAGAAACTTCAACAATATCATTATTAAATCTTTGTGCACGTGCTAAGGTTTCACGTGAAGGAAGCTTTCTTGAATTGTAATTCAATTATCATTACTCAATTTATTTAGTCGGCTAATTATAATCGTTTAATTATTGTTGGCAACTTTTTTAACGGTTTTTTGTCGATTTGCTGGGTAATTAAGTCGGATATTTTGATAGGCATTTTTGATTTTTATCTATTTTTAAACAAGCCTTATCCTCAAATTATGGCTTCAACAATCACTCTTACTACTAAAGTGGTAATCCTTGAGGGTAGTTATATTCTGTACCAAGTTTCATACAATGTTATCAAAATAAAATTAAATCATTAAATTAAAATAAAATTGGAGTTTTTGTATGAGTAAAACCAATCTCGTTATTATTGGTAATGGGATGGTTGGGCATCGTTTTGTTGAAGAATTAATCGATAAAATGCAGTCCAATCAATTCAATATTACTATTTTTTGTGAAGAGCCGCGTCTTGCCTATGATCGGGTGCATCTTTCTTCTTATTTTTCTGGTCATACTGCCGAAGCGCTTTCTTTGGTTCGCGAAGGATTATACGAAGAGAATAATATTAAGGTTTTACTTAATGAACGGGTTATTTTAATCAATCGTCAGCGTAAGGAGGTGCATTCTCAACAAGGGCGAATTGTTGCTTATGATAAATTGATTATTGCGACCGGATCTTATCCTTGGGTGCCGCCGATTAAAGGTGCTGAGGGCTTGGATTGTTTTGTTTACCGTACGATTGAAGATCTTGATGCCATTCGAGAATGTGCGAAGCGTTGTAAAAAAGGTGCTGTTGTGGGTGGTGGGTTGCTAGGGCTTGAAGCTGCTGGCGCTTTGAAGAACTTAGGTATGGAAACGCACGTGGTTGAGTTTGCCCCAGTGCTTATGGCTGAACAGCTTGATGTGCAAGGCGGAGAACAATTACGTCGTAAAATTGAGGAGATGGGGGTCGGGGTTCACACCAGTAAAAATACCCAAGAAATAATTCATACGCCTGAAGGTAAAATCATGCAATTTGCAGATGGTTCTTCACTTGAAATCGATTTTATTGTTTTTTCAACCGGCATTAGAGCAAACGATAAATTAGCTCAACAATGCGAGTTAGAAATCGGTCCTCGTGGTGGGATTGTGATTAATGATTATTGCCAAACATCGGATTCTGATATTTATGCTATTGGTGAATGCGCTTGTTGGCAAAGCAAGGTTTTTGGTTTGGTTGCACCCGGCTATAAAATGGCTCAGATTGCTTTAGCGCATTTAATGGGGCAAGCCGATAAATTTGAAGGCGCCGATATGAGCGCTAAGCTAAAACTGATGGGTGTCGATGTTGGCAGTATTGGTGATGCTAAAGCGAAAACAGTGGGAAGTCGTAGTTATGTTTACTTAGATGAGACAGCGCCAGTTTATAAAAAATTAGTTGTTTCGGGTGATAATAAAAAACTCTTGGGTGCGGTATTGGTCGGCGATACGTCGGATTATAGTAATTTATTACAATTAATGCTTAATGATATGGATCTCCCCGAACACCCAGATACGTTGATATTACCAGCACATGCAGGCGCAAAGCCGACTATGGGTGTTGATGCGCTTCCCGATTCAGCACAAATTTGTTCTTGTTTTGATGTGACTAAAGAAAAAATTATCCATGCGATTAATGCAGGTTGTCATACAGTTGCAGCCATTAAGGCAGAAACAAAAGCTGGAACGGGATGTGGTGGCTGTATCCCACTTGTTACGCAAATTCTTAATTTGGAATTAGCTAAACAAGGGATCGAGGTCAGCGATGCCTTATGTGAACACTTTAAATACTCGCGCCAAGAGTTATATCATTTAATTCGTGTTGGAGGCTTAAAGTCGTTTGATGAAGTGATTAAAAAACATGGTAATGGCTACGGTTGTGAGGTTTGTAAACCCACGGTTGGATCGTTATTAGCTTCATGTTGGAATGATTATATTCTTAAAGATAATTTGATTCCTTTGCAAGATAGTAATGATATTTTCTTAGGTAATATTCAAAAAAATGGCACTTATTCTGTGATTCCCCGTAGTGCAGGTGGCGAAATTACACCAGAAGGATTAATTGCCATTGGTCAAATCGCTAAAAAATATCAACTCTATTCTAAAATTACCGGATCACAGCGTATTGGTCTATTTGGCGCACAAAAAGATGATCTGCCGGCTATTTGGAAGGAGCTTGTTGAGGCGGGTTTTGAGAGTGGCTATGCTTATGCTAAAGCGTTAAGAATGGCAAAAACCTGTGTGGGTAGCACTTGGTGTCGATTTGGTGTAGGCGATAGTGTGGGATTGGGGGTAGAACTCGAAAACCGCTATAAAGGTATTCGTGCACCACATAAATTTAAACTGGGTGTATCTGGTTGTACGCGTGAATGTGCCGAAGCTCAAGGTAAAGACATTGGGGTGATTGCCACTGAAAAGGGATGGAATCTTTATGTTTGCGGTAACGGGGGAATGAAGCCTCGTCACGCTGATTTACTTGCTGCGGATCTCGATAAAAACACACTAATTCAATTTATTGACCGTTTTTTGATGTTCTATATTCGTACTGCAGATAAATTACAGCGAACGTCAGTTTGGCTTGAAAATCTAGAAGGTGGTATTGATTATTTACGCAGTGTCATTATAGACGATAAGTTAGGTGTTAATGCAGAGCTAGAAAGTGAGATGGCGCGCTTACGTAAATTAATGGTATGCGAATGGAAAGAAACGGTTGAAAATAATGCAAACCAAATTCGATTTGCGCACTTTATTAACAGCAGCAAACGTGATGAGAATGTCCAAATTGTACCTGAACGCGATCAGCATCGACCAGCTACAGCCGAAGAACGTAAAGTAATGTTAGGGGAATAATATGAGTCAATGGATAACTATTTGTAAACTTGATGATATTTTGCCAGGCACTGGCGTTTGTGCTCTTGTCGGTAATGATCATGTTGCTATCTTCCGTCCTTATAATAATGCTGAGCTTTATGCGATTAGTAATATTGATCCTTTTGCTAAGGCAAGTGTTTTATCTCGTGGCATTATTGCGGAGCATGAAAATCAGTTATGGGTGGCAAGCCCGCTGAAAAAACAACGTTTTCGTTTAAAAGATGGCTATTGTTTTGAAGATGAACAATACTCGATCGCTCATTATGAAGTCATCGTCAATGATGATGGGATGGTACAAGTAAAGTCGCACTAAACCTATTTTTAAAAGGATAAAGTTGTTATGTATACTGAAACGATTAATAAATGTGCAGCCAATGCTGCGCGCATTGTTCGTTTGGCAAAAACGAATCCATTTGGTTTTTGGGTAAGTTCTGCTATGGCTGGGGCTTATGTAGGGCTTGGTATTATTTTAATTTTTACTCTAGGAAATCTCGTTGATCCTGCAATGAGACCGTTAGTTATGGGAGCAACGTTTGGTATTGCATTAACGTTGGTTGTTATAGCCGGATCGGAATTATTTACTGGGCATACCATGTTTTTAACGCTTGGTGTTAAATGCAAAAAAATTACCCATGGCCAAATGTGGTTGGTATTACCGCAAACATGGTTAGGTAATTTATTAGGATCAATTTTTGTAGCTGCATTGTATTGTTATGCTGCAACACCTTTATTATCCACAGATACCAGCTTGGTTCACGCCGCAGCTTTAGCCAAAACATCGGCTACGGCGTCCGCATTATTTTTTAGAGGCGTGTTATGTAACTGGTTAGTTTGTTTAGCAATTTGGATGGCTAATCGAGTTGAAGGCTCGGCAAAATTTATTGCTATCTGGTGGTGTTTATTAGCATTTATCGCTTGTGGTTATGAACACTCGGTTGCAAATATGACCTTATTTGCACTTTCGTGGTTTGGTCATCATAGTGATGCTTACACATTAACAGGAATTGGTTATAATTTGTTATGGGTCTCATTAGGAAATCTTGTTTCTGGTGCGTTATTTATGGGGCTAGGATACTGGTATTCAACGCCGAAAGCAGAGCGCCCAGCATAACGATTTAATTAACGAGATGTTATTACCATAATCAACCTAGGGGGGGAATGATAGTGAATAATTCCCCTTCTTTTAAAAAGCGCTAAATTGTTTAGTCTTCTATTTTGTTTTCATTGCTATTAGTGATACAAAATAACGGTGCGATTAAAAATAGGATAAGCAATAACATTCTATTATTAGAGGCTAGGTGTTGATAAATTTTTAAACAGAGAGTGTTCTATTTTGAGGTGCTATGGATTATTTTCCCCTATTTTGTAAGTTAGAAAACCGTGATTGCTTATTAGTCGGTGGTGGTGAAGTCGCTGAACGTAAAGCGCGATTATTGCTTGAAGCAGGTGCTCGCCTGACGGTAAATGCGCAAACATTTAATGAACAATTTATGTGTTGGCATGAGCAAAAGCAACTTACCCTAGCTCAAGGGGAATTTGATGCTGAATTACTTGATAATAAGTGGTTAGTCATTGCTGCGACAGATTGCCAAGAGACTAATCAAAAAGTAAGTATGGAGGCTGAAAAACGATGTATTTTTTGTAATGTTGTAGATGCTCCTAAAGCGGCAAGTTTTATTATGCCTTCGATTATTGATCGTTCTCCTATTATGGTTGCCGTCTCTTCGGAAGGGCATGCCCCTGTTTTGGCCAGATTATTGCGCGAAAAACTAGAGTCTATATTACCCCAACATTTAGGTAAATTAGCTAAATATGCTGGTTATTTACGCGATAAAGTTAAACTAACCTACCAAACAATGACAGAACGACGACGTTTTTGGGAAAGACTATTTTCGCATGATAGATTAGCTCAAGCGCTTGCTAATAGTGATTCTGATGATGTTGAAAAACTCACGAATGAGTTATTTGATACATCACTTGATGCTCGTGGTGAAGTCGTTTTAGTTGGCGCTGGGCCTGGTGATGCGGGATTATTGACACTAAAAGGATTACAACAGATCCAACAAGCGGATATTATTGTCTATGATCGATTGGTCTCAGATGACATTATGAATCTTGCTCGTCGAGATGCTAAGCGTGTATTTGTTGGTAAACGCGCAGGATTTCATTGTGTACCGCAAGAGCAAATAAACCAGATTCTTTTACAACAAGCGCAAAAAGGTAAGCGTGTTGTACGCCTAAAAGGCGGAGACCCCTTTATTTTTGGTCGTGGCGGTGAAGAACTTGAAACATTATTTAATGCTGATATTCCTTTTTCTGTCGTCCCGGGAATTACAGCCGCTTCGGGTTGCTCTGCCTATAGCGGAATCCCATTAACGCATCGAGATTATGCCCATAGTGTGCGTTTAATCACTGGTCATTTAAAGGATGGTAGTCGTCTTGATTGGCAAAGCCTAGCAGCTGAAAAACAAACGTTAGTGTTTTACATGGGATTGTCACAAGCTGAAAATATTGAAAAACAATTAATTAAGCATGGTATGAATGCAAATACGCCGGTAGCCATTGTTGAAGAAGGCACTACGACAAATCAAAAAGTAGTATCGGGCTTATTATGTGATTTAGCGCAATTATCTTTGCGGGCTTGTAGCCCAAGTTTAATTATTATTGGACCTGTTGTTGCATTACGTGAAAAGCTCAGTTGGTTTTCTGAACATTAATTGGAATAGGCAGGTTAGTTTTAGTTGTGCACAATTCTACGATTGTATTTTTTCGCCACTTATAAAAGGTTCAGTTATTCACTTTAAAAAATGGCTAATGAAATGAATCATTAGCCAATGAGTAAAGTATCTATCAATTTAATATGGGCATGATGCCTGCTAAATAATAAGACAAAATATCAGGTCGGGGTATCGACATCATCCCAATCCGCATTTTCAAAGCAAGTTAACCAATTTAATGCATAATGGCGTTCTTGAATAACATCACTTATAATCGATGCGGGGGGGTGCTTATCATTCATTCGAAAATCTGTGGTTATCCAATGTAAGCGGTAGTGCAAATCTAAAGCATCTAACAATTCACTAACAGGTCTTAAGGTCACTGTAGAAATGTCTTGCCCACTATGTTGCATTCCTTCGTCAACTAGCGATGAAACATTACAGATCGTATCAGCAAAAGGGAGCTCAGATTGCCAATTGATTGCCCATTGTAAAGGTAATAATGCTTCGTATTTCCAAGACATATCGATGACATCTTGCTCCGTTGGCTGCTCGCTATAAATAAAGTCACGTTCATTATTTGATAAAGCTGCAAACCCCGTTGGGCAACGCTCTTTAAATTCCATCGGATTAATCGGATCATTTTCTCGAAAGCTTTCGGCTTGAATGCCTGTTAACATTATCGCTAAAGCACGTTTAGCTACTTCTTCAGGTGTTCTAAGTATTACTTCGGATTCGGCAATAACCGGTGGTAAATGTGTCGGCGTATGCAATCCCAATTTGGCTAAATACTGCTCAGTTTTTGTTTTGCGCTTTAATGCTTCTGGTGGGTAAGGGATAACTGCATCTAAATCAATATCACCATCGGGATATTGCAATACTTCTCCATCAGGATTACGAATAGTTCCATCCGGTATCAATATAATGGCATTTGCCTGCCAGCCCCAAGTGGTAAACTCACTAAAATTATCTTCTTCAATCTCAAAGGCAAATTGATGTTTAACTCGTTGGATATGGCGATACAAAGCATAACGATGTGAATTCATCTGCCCATCTCCCGCTTGCATGACATAACCGATAAAACCATCAAGGTGTTTCATCAACTCAGAATCATCTAATCCGCGATGATATAAACGTTCACAAGGAAAATCAATGGCTGGTGGATGAGTGACTGTAGAATAAGCATTAATCAATATTGGCATTTCAAATATTCCTATTTCAGATTTTGTGTGTTTTATGGTTATAAATAGCGGATATCTTTTCGTCAAATTCTATTATAAGTCATCGTATCTTTCTAGCTTTGAATGCCATGCTTCATTTTTGTGTGTTGTGATTACCTTATTAAAGGCAAAGTATGATGATTTATCTATTTTTATTTTTCAATGAATAATTTTATTCCTTACCTTGTAAATACCATACTGTCATTTCCATTCGGGATTTAAAATTGAGTTTTTTGAATATACTTTTGATATGTACTTTAACTGTGCTTTCTACGATACCAAGTTCTTTTGCGATCAGTTTGTTTGATAATCCTTGGACTAATAAATTAAAAATTTCATTCTCTCTTGGTGTTAACAAGCTGACATCATGTATTTGCTTTGTGGTTGGTTGTATATTATGACGCATGTAATTAAGGATGATATGTGAAATAGCATTATCCATAATGAGCTTGCCGACCGAAATATCCTTTAGTGATGTTAAAAAGTCCTCTGGCTCCATATCTTTTAATAAATAGCCATCAGCACCGGTTTTTAGTGCGGTGATAATATCTTCTTTCGCATCTGATACCGTAAATATAATGATACGGCTAGAGATGTTTCTTTCTCGTAAATAGCGTAATATTTCTAGTCCATTAATATCTTGCATATTGATATCGAGCAGAATAATATCAGGATCAAGCTCTTCTGCTAGTTTTATGCCTTCTATACCAGAGCCTGTTTCACCCACAATTTCAAAATGGTTTACTGTATTAATTAACTGTTTTACACCATTTCTTAACATTGGGTGATCATCAATAAGAAGTATTGAACTGTTTATTTGTTCCATTTTTTTCTCATCTGCAATGGAATGGTTTTGTTCGCTTTGAATGTTACCACAATTTGTGTTCCTTGGTTGGGGTTACTATCTATTGCTAAATTACCATTTAGTATTTCGACTCTATCACGCATAATAATTAGACCATAATGATTATCTTTTTTTAAATCGTTTTGTAAACCAATGCCGTCATCTTTTATGCAAATAGAGATGATTTGGTTATCATCTATTTTTAAACTCACTGTGACATGTGAAGCTTTAGCATGTTTGTATATATTATTAAGCCCTTCCCTAATTACTTGTAATAAATGAAAAGCATATTTACTATTGATAATATTAAGTGGCAAGTGGTATTCAAACTGAATATTGAATTGTAATTTTTGATTAAATTCTTCAATTAATTCTATTAAGCTTGCATAAAAGCCTGTTTGATTAAGGCGTAAGTGAAAAGAGGTAATCAATTCTCTTAACTGAGAATAGCTGATATTGATCTCTTTGCGCATAGTTGCTAATAAATCAATACTGTTTTGAGATGTTAAATCTGACTGCATTTGTAAGCAGCTAAGGTGTATTTTTAAACAAGATAGTGATTGAGCGATGGAGTCATGTAGCTCTCTGGCCATGGCTGAGCGTTCTTTCATTAATAAATATTGCTTTTGTTGTTCTGTTTTTCTTTCTAGCTTCATTGCAGTGGTCATTTGCTCAATTAGTCCCATAATTAAGTTTTCTTGCTCATCGGTTAATATGATCTCTTCTGACTGTAAAGCGAATAATATCCCATATTTTTCGTCATCCTCTTGAAGATACCAATGACGTTGAAAACCATTTTTTTGATCAGGTTTTGATGAGATCAAACATGCACTGCAAGTGGGATTTTGGCAATAGGATAATTTTTGTTCATTATCATAACTGATTTGTTGGTAATGCTTAGGATCATCGGATTCATAAAAGCGAATTTGAAATTGAGTTAATGGGACTAATTCTTCCAGCTCGCGTAATATTTTTAAAAAACGTTCACATAATGGTTCTGAAGTATGTAGTTGCTTGGTTGCTTTATATTGAAAGGAAACGATCTTATTGGTTTGTTGTAGTTTAGCGGTTTTTTCCGCAACTTGTTGTTCTAGCAATAAATATTGTGACTCGATCTGAGTTGACATTTTATTGAAAGCCAGTCCTAGTAGATCAAATTCATTCTTTTTGGCTTTAATATCAAAACGTACCTTAAAATTGTGGTTCGAAATAGCTTCGGCCATATCAATTAGTTTTTTCCATGGAGCAAGAAGACAGTAACGTAAATAGTAGATCTGAGCGATAAGAAATAGAGCAATGATAACAATAAATAATTGTTGTATTTGGGAAATATGTTGAATTTTTTTCTCGGTATTTTGATCAATTTTATGCACTAAATCATTAATACGAACAACATAATTTTCAATGTCATTTTTTATATCATCCATTTTTTGTGCTTGCTTTATTTTAGTGGTAAGTCGAGTTTGCCAATCAGTTTCTAACTGATTAAATTCATTCATTAAGCCGTAGCGTTTTAAGAGCATGAGATGCTGCTTGGATGAAGAAATATCCATAAAAATGTTCAAGTGGCTATAGTCTTTTTCATTAATGGGAATCATGGTAAGCAGTTGGTAGTTCTTCATTCTCAGTAAACCTAATTGATTAACCATATATGTCCCACCTTTTGCATCATTGGCTACCTGAATTGAGAACGATAAGGCGACTAAAGCAATAGAGCCTAAAAAAAACATTAATAGCGTTAAACGATTAATAATTGATGCGCTGTAGCCAATTTTTCTTTTCGACATATAAACACTCAACATTATTTTATAATTTTATTTTAGATAAATAGTAATTTATGATTATTGTAGCCTGAAAAGAGTATACCTCTGATCTTTTTTGCAACTTTTTGCGATCTTTTGGCAAACAGCGCTTGCAACGAGGATAAATTTTGCGTAAAATTCACGCCCTATAAGATTAATCGTGCAGACATATATGTTTAATCAAGTAATCGTCTGCTTTTTATTGCGGAGTTAAGTATGTACGCAGTTTTCCAAAGTGGTGGTAAACAACACCGAGTTAGCGAAGGACAAGTCGTTCGCTTGGAAAAAATTGAAGTCGAAACAGGTGCAGAAGTTGTTTTCGATAAAGTTTTAATGGTAGCAAATGGTGAAGACATCAAAGTTGGTGCTCCGTTTGTTGAAGGTGCAACAATTAAAGCAGAAATTGTTGAGCACGGTCGTGGTGACAAAGTGAAAATTGTTAAATTCCGTCGTCGTAAACACTATCGTAAACAACAAGGTCACCGTCAGTGGTTCACTGATGTGAAGATCACTGCAATCGCTTAATAGGAGTATCGAACAATGGCACATAAGAAGGCTGGTGGTTCATCACGTAATGGTCGTGATTCCCAAAGTAAACGTTTAGGTGTTAAACGTTATGGTAGTCAAGAAGTTCTTGCTGGTAATATTCTAGTTCGTCAACGTGGAACTCAATTCCACCCAGGAACTAATGTAGGTTGTGGTCGTGACCATACTCTATTTGCCTTAATCGATGGACAAGTAAAGTTTGAAGTTAAAGGACCTAAAAACCGTCGTTATGTTAGCGTAGTTGCTAATAGCTAATTTAAAAGCGGTTCAAAAGTTATAGAAGCCTCACAGTTATTGTGGGGCTTTTTTCATTTCTTGAAATTTATATAAAATTGATGGCGATATGATAAAACGGCAAAATGTTAAATTAGGTTTTGCACTTGCCATGTTAACTGCAGTGATGTGGGGCATTGTGCCAATTGCAATTAAATATGCGCTAGTGGTTGTTGATCCATTGACATTAGCTTGGTCGCGATTGGCTATTTCTGCTCTTGGTATTACTATCTGGCTGGCTTATAAAAGGCAATTCCCTAATTTAATGATGTTTAAAAAACGTCGTCGCTTTATTTTATTGATGATTGCTGGGTTTGGGTTGTTGGGTAATTTTGCATTATTTGCAAGTGCTGTTCAGTATCTTTCTGCCACAACCTCTCAGGTAGTTGCGCAAACTGGCATTGTGATATTTATGATTTCAAGTGCTTTTATTTTTAAAGAGCGACTAAGACCGACTCAGATTATTGGTATTTTAGTATTACTTACAGGGCTTGCACTATTTTTTAATAAAAATATTGTCGACCTTTTTTCTAATATGTCTGCGTATGGTATTGGTGTTTGGCTTGGCTTATTGGCTTCGGTATCGTGGGCTTGTTATGCACTTGCTCAAAAAGTGCTATTACGAAAATTGCGTGCAGAACAATTACTTTGGTTAATCTACCTTATTTGCACTGTATTTTTGTTACCTTTTACCTCACCAAGTAAAATGGCAAATGCTGATGCAACCCAACTATTTGCTATCATATTTTGTGGTTTGAATACCATTATTGCCTACGGGGCGTTAGTGATGGCAATGGAGCGGTGGCAAGCTGCACAAGTGAGTGCAATAACAACCTTAACACCATTATTTGCACTGATCTTTTCAGATTTGTTCGCATTGATTTGGCCTGAAAAGTTTGCTATGCAATATTTAAATATTTTAGGTTATATTGGCGCAGTGTCTGTTGTTGCGGGCGCAATGTTTGCGACCATTGGGCATTACCTTTGGCATCCAAGAAAAGGCTGGCTAATTAACCGCAATAAAGGGGAAGAATAATGAAATTTGTTGATGAAGCATCAATTCGAGTTGAAGCAGGAGATGGTGGCAACGGTTGTGTGGGTTTTCGCAGAGAAAAGTATATACCCAAAGGTGGCCCTGATGGTGGCGATGGTGGTGATGGTGGTGATGTCTTTTTTATTGCTGATGAGAATTTAAATACACTTGTTGATTTCCAGTTTGAAAAAAATTATCGCGCAGAACGAGGTCAAAATGGACAAGGTTCTGATTGTACAGGAAAACGCGGTCGAGATATTACCGTTAAAGTACCTGTGGGAACACGCATCACGGATAAATATACTGGTGAAATTATTGGTGATTTAACGCGTCATCAACAAAAAGTGTTAGTTGCCAAAGGCGGATTTCACGGTTTAGGTAATGCGCGTTTTAAATCTTCAGTGAATCGTGCACCAAGGCAAAAAACCGATGGTACTCCAGGTGAAAAACGTGATGTATTATTAGAATTATTATTGCTTGCTGATGTTGGCATGTTAGGCTTGCCTAATGCCGGTAAGTCAACATTTATTCGTGCAGTTTCGGCTGCTAAACCGAAAGTTGCCGATTATCCATTTACGACTTTAGTGCCTAGTTTGGGGGTTGTTCGAATGGATAATGAGCAAAGTTTTGTTGTTGCTGATATCCCTGGTTTGATAGAGGGGGCATCAGATGGAGCAGGACTTGGTATTCGTTTTTTAAAACACCTTGAGCGTTGTCGTGTTTTAGTTCATTTAATTGATATGGCACCAGTGGATGAATCAGATCCGATAGAAAATGCTAAAGTAATTATTCAAGAAGTTCAACAATACAGCGAAAAATTAGCGAATAAACCGCGCTGGTTAGTATTTAATAAAATGGATGTATTAGGGCCCGAGGAAAGCGCTAAACGCGCGGCTGAAATTGCTAAGGCGCTTGACTGGCAGGATAAATATTATGTTATTTCTGCCATTAATCAAGAAGGCGTAAAAGCGTTATGCTGGGATTTAATGGAATATATCAATGCTCATCCACGTGAAGCCGAACAAGAAGAATCATCACCTGAAACAGTTGAATTTATGTGGGATGATTATCATCAACAAGCAATGGAAGAAGCTTTTGAGGATGACGATGATTTTGATGATTGGGATGAAAGTGATGAAGAGGGCGTAGAGTTTATTTATCAAAAATAATTAGTATTACGGTCTTTTTATCTGAATTTAGCTATTGTGTAAAATTGTTTTATAAAAGCAGAAAAGCAATCTTCTGCTTATTTTTGTTATTTTTTATCGAGTTGAATATAAAACTAGTTTTATGAAATAAGTGAGTAAGGTATTTATTTTCATTTAATTTAAGAAAGCCGAAAAAATGCTTGCTTTTATTAATGAGAATAATTATCATTATTGTGTACTTTGTTAGAGCCTAAACAGCTTCTGAAAAAGTATGACATTGCTCACATTGCTTCCAATGTTTGCCAGACTAGCATCGCTAAGCTGGCTTTTTTATTTTTGGATTATTCACAACTATTTTAATTTTCAAGTACTAGCTATTTGCTAATTCATTGTTGATGTCAAATAAAATGAGTAATGCTGCGCTGCCACCAAACTCTTTGGGGGCTTGGTGAAAACAAATGATGTGAGGGTGTTGTGCGAGCCACATTGGTGTTTGTTTTTTTAAGATATTCTTTCCATGCCCATACATAATACATGCGCAATGTGCTCTTTCACGCAAACATGCGGCGATAAGGGCTGCAATCTCTTTTTTAGCCTCTTGCTGAGTGAGTCCATGTAAATCTAAAAAAAACTCTGGCTCATAAAATCCACGGCGTAATTTTTTCACTTCATAGGGATCAGCATTTTCTCGACTATAGCTGATAGGATCTTGTTGCAATAGAGGTTGATAATTATCGGAAAAATAAAACTCAGCATGCGTTTTTTCATGTTGTAGTTTTTGTTTTTCCATTATTTTTTTTGAGCGTTTCATCGGTTTATGAATAACGGTATCTTGTTTTAGCTTTTTGGTATTACCAATACTACTTTTAAACAAGTTTATGTCATCTTGGTCTAAATTAAATTTATTTGGCATTAATTTTCACTCTGGGTAAACTTTTTCTTTAAATTCACACAAATCTTCTATAACACAAGAACCACATCTAGGCTTCCTGGCAATGCAAGTATAACGGCCGTGTAATATTAGCCAATGGTGACAATTTATTTTATATTCTTTTGGTACGACCTTCAGCAATTTTTCTTCAACTGCCTCGACAGTTTTACCTGGTGCAAAACCTGTACGGTTACTTACTCTAAATATATGGGTGTCGACGGCAATGGTTGGCCAACCAAAAGCGGTGTTTAGTATAACATTAGCTGTTTTTCTGCCCACACCTGGTAACTCAATAAGTGAATCGAAATTTTCTGGTACTTCGCCTTGATATTTATCTACTAAAATTTGACATGTTTTTATAATATTTTCAGCTTTACTGTTATAAAGCCCAATGGTACGAATATAACTTTTTAATTGATCAACGCCAAGTGCTAAAATTTGTTGTGCTGTATTGGCTACAGCAAACAGTGGTTTTGTTGCTTTGTTGACACTTACATCTGTTGCTTGAGCAGATAGAACAACAGCAATAAGTAATTCAAATGGCGTTTGGTATACAAGCTCAGTAGTTGGATCTTTAATATGATCTTTTAGCCTGTCTAAAATTTGAATTCGAGTTGATTGTTTCACAAAATAATTAATATCCCAAAATAGTTTGTTTGGTATTATATACTGTATTTGTAGTTTATCTGTAAGTTAAATTTAGTTGTTATAGACGTTTTAGTTTTGGCTATTAACGATATATGTAGATTGTAATTTTACAAAATAACTAATTTTTATTCACTCAAATACATAAATCGTCTGCTTTTTAGCATGGGCTTTTTGTGATAAGCTAGCCCACTATTTTAATTTCATAATACAAGGTTTGTTATAAAAATGTCGTTACCAATGATTGTTACCTTTGCTGTGTACATTTTAGGGATGATTGCGATCGGTTTTTTTGCGTTTCGTGCAACGCAAAACTTTGGTGATTATATTCTAGGTGGACGCCGTATTGGTAGTGTTGTCACAGCACTTTCAGCAGGTGCTTCGGACATGAGTGGTTGGTTATTAATGGGGCTTCCTGGTGCGGTTTTTTTGTTTGGTATATCACAAAGCTGGATTGCCATTGGTTTGATAATTGGCGCGTATCTCAATTGGTTACTGATTGCTGGAAGGTTGCGTGTTTTTACCGAAATCAACCATAATTCTTTAACATTACCCGATTATTTTGCTCGTCGATTTGATGATAAAAGTTCTTTACTTCGCATTATTTCTGCGGTGATTATTCTTATCTTTTTTACTATTTATTGTGCGTCCGGTGTGGTTGCTGGCGCAAAATTATTCGAAAGTACATTTGGTATGAGTTATGGTTGGGCGATGTTAGCAGGTGCTGGTGCAACAATTGCTTATACTTTTATTGGTGGCTTTTTAGCTGTAAGTTGGACTGATACTATTCAAGCAAGTTTAATGATGTTTGCACTTATTTTAACACCCACTATGGTTATGGTGAATGCTGGAGGTTTTTCTGATGCGATGACATATATTGAATCGCTTAATCCTAATTACACCAACTTATTTGCTCACATGGATTTTATCGCTATTATTTCATTGTTAGGTTGGGGACTTGGTTATTTTGGTCAACCACATATTTTAGCCAGATTTATGGCGGCTGATTCACATGAAGTTATGAAAAATGCACGTCGAATTAGTATGACTTGGATGGTTTTATGTTTAGCCGGAGCCATTACGGTTGGCTTTTTTGGTATTGCTTTTTTTTCCAATCATCCAGAATTTGTCTATTTGGTTAATAATGGCAAACATGAACGCATTTTTATTGAGCTTTCAAAGTTATTATTTAATCCTTGGATTGCAGGTGTATTGCTTGCAGCTATATTAGCAGCGGTAATGAGCACATTAAGTTGCCAACTATTAGTCTGTTCAAGCGCTATAACGGAAGATTTCTACCGCGCCTTTTTTAGACCAAAAGCAAAGCAAAAAGAACTTGTTTGGGTTGGGCGTATAATGGTGTTATTAGTTTCAGTTATTGCGATTTTATTAGCCATTAATCCAAATAACAGCGTACTTGATTTGGTCAGCCATGCTTGGGCTGGATTTGGTGCAGCATTTGGTCCAATTATTGTTTTTTCTGTATTTTGGTCACGCATGACACGTAATGGCGCATTAGCTGGTATGATAATTGGTGCAGTAACCGTATTGCTTTGGATTAATTTTAATTGGTTTAATCTATACTCTCTTATTCCTGGTTTTTTATTTGCTTCAATTGCGATTGTCGTGTTTAGCTTATGCGATAAAAAACCTAATGAAATAGTAGAAGATCATTTTAAACAAGCGTATAAACGTTATCATAATAAAACAGTATAAATTTCATTAAAGTAGAATATAAACGTAATAAATTTTAATAGGTAAAATATATGACAAAAAATGTGATCAAACAACTGCAAGAGCGTGGACTGATTGCGCAGCTTACTGATGAAAAAGCACTAATAGAACAAATTGAACAAAATCCTATTGCGCTTTATTGTGGTTTTGATCCAACAGCCGATAGCTTACATCTTGGGCATTTGGTACCGTTGCTTTGTTTAAAGCGTTTTCAATTAGCTGGACATAAACCTGTAGCTTTAGTCGGTGGAGCAACAGGATTAATTGGTGATCCAAGTTTTAAAGCCGTTGAGCGAAAACTCAATACTGAAGAGACAGTTGTTGAGTGGAGTGAAAAAATTAAACAACAAGTTTCACCATTTTTAGATTTTAATTGTGGTGAAAATGCGGCAATTGTTGCTAATAACTACGATTGGTTTAGTGGTATGAATGTGCTGACGTTTTTACGTGATGTTGGTAAGTATTTTTCAGTTAATTCCATGATCAACAAAGAGTCAGTAAAACAGCGTATTGATCGTGATGAAGTGGGTATCTCATTTACTGAGTTTTCTTATAGTCTATTACAGTCGTATGATTTTGCTTGTTTAAATAAATCGCATGATGTTGTTTTACAAATAGGTGGATCTGATCAGTGGGGAAATATTACCGCGGGTATAGATTTGACGCGTCGATTACATCAAAAACAGGTTTATGGTCTAACCGTGCCATTAATCACTAAATCAGATGGGACTAAATTTGGTAAAACTGAAAGTGGTGCCGTATGGCTTGATCCTAAAAAGACAAGTCCGTATAAATTTTATCAATTCTGGATTAATACTGCAGATGCGGATGTTTATCGATTCTTAAAATTCTTTACATTTATGCCGTTAAGTGAAATTGACGCATTGGAAGAAGAAGATAAAAATAGTGGTGTTGCACCAAGAGCTCAATATGTACTTGCAGAACAAGTTACTCGTCTAGTTCATGGTGAAGATGGACTCATTGCAGCAAAACGTATTACAGAAAGCTTATTTTCTGGTAAGTTAACGGATTTATCTGAGGCAGATTTTGAGCAGTTAGCCCAAGATGGTATGCCGACGTTAGTTGTTGAAAGTGACGTTGATTTACAACAAGCAATCGTTAATGCGCAGTTTGCACCGTCAAGAGGTCAAGCAAGAACGATGATTGAATCCAATGCCATTTCAGTTAATGGTGAGCGAAACACGACAACAGATTACCGTTTTGCTGATAGAGATAAACTTTTTAATCGTTATACTTTACTTCGTCGTGGTAAAAAATATTACTGTCTGCTAATTTGGAATTAATTTTATGAAAAATATTTTATCGATTCAGTCACATGTAGTCTTTGGTCATGCTGGAAATAGCGCAGCAGAATTTCCTATGCGTCGATTAGGTGTAAATGTTTGGCCTTTAAACACTGTACAATTTTCTAATCATACTCAATATCGTCAATGGACTGGAACGGTAATGTCTGCATCTCATTTAACTGAGATTGTTGATGGAATCAATGAAATTGATGAATTGAAGCGTTGTGATGCGGTATTAAGTGGCTATATGGGATCACCGGAACAAGGTAATGCCATTATCGAGATTGTTAAAAAGGTAAAAGCCGTTAATCCAAATGCGATTTATCTTTGTGATCCGGTAATGGGACATCCTGAAAAAGGTTGTTTTGTTGCACCAGGTGTCTCAGACGTTTTATGTAATACCGCTTTACCAATGGCAGATATGATGGCACCTAACATTTTAGAACTTGAAGAGCTTAATGGTAAACAACGTATTAATAATGTTGCCGAAGCTATATTAGCTTGTCGGGAATTATGTAAAAAAGGTCCGCAAACTATTTTAGTTAAACATTTAAGCCGTGCTGGATATAAAAAAGATCGTTTTGAAATGTTGCTTGTGACTAAAGACGAAGCATGGCATATTGACCGACCTCTCGTTGATTTTGGTGTAAGGCAGCCGGTTGGTGTTGGTGATATGACAAGTGGACTATTTTTAACAAATATTTTACTTGGAAAACCATTGGTTGAGGCCTTTGAACATACTACTTCAGCCGTATATGCTGTGATGCTTGAAACCTTAAAGCAAGATGAATATGAGCTACAATTAGTTGCTGCTCAGAATGAAATAGAAAAGCCTACACAGTGGTTTAATGCGAAAAAAATTGATTAATTATTAAAATGTGTAAAAATATGTAAAGATAAAATTAACTAACGATTAGCATTGAGTTTATGAGGGGATAATGGACGATATTTCATTAGGAGTAATGCTCGCGGGTTTGCGAGAACAAATGGGATTAACTCAAGATGATATTGCCAATAAAATTCATGTGCGAAAAACGGTGATTGATTATATTGAAAAGGACCAATTGCCTCATGCCCCTCTTGTTTTTGTCAAAGGTTATATTCGTTCTTATGCAGAAATTGTTGGCTTATCAGTAGATCAGTATCAGCCTTATCTCGATCAATTAACCAAACAATCTAAGTCCCAACAAAAAAAAATTCAAACGCAAACGTTTGTAACGAGAAAAACAAGAAAGGCTCCTTTTATCTTTATTGGTATATTTATTCTTCTTGGTGCACTTGGTATAACTTTATATTATATTAATAAAGACAATAAAAACCATTTTGTTGAAGTAAGTCATTATATTTCACCATCTCCTTCCAATCATGTTAATAGTTAGCAAATTTTCTTATTCTCATACAGACATTTGCTTTAAATCTTGTTAAGATTGCCAGCTAGTTATTTTGTTATATAATCAGGCATGTTATGAGTCATCAAGATTCACCTATTATTAGACGAGAATCTACTCGAATTTATGTTGGCAAAGTGCCCATCGGTGGAGGAGCGCCTATTGCTGTCCAATCGATGACAAATACTCGTACTACAGATGTAGAAAAAACGGTAGCTCAAATTCAAGCACTTGAACGTGTTGGCGTGGATATTGTGCGTGTTTCTATTCCAACAATGGATGCGGCCGAAGCGTTTAAATTAATTAAACAGCAAGCCAAAGTACCACTCATTGCTGATATTCATTTTGATTATCGTATTGCTTTAAAAGTGGCTGAATATGGGGTTGATTGTTTAAGAATTAATCCTGGCAATATAGGTAATGAATCAAGGATCCGTGCGGTTGTTGATTGTGCCAAAGATAGAAATATTCCAATACGCATTGGTGTTAACTCAGGATCACTTGAAAAAGATATCCAAGAAAAATATGGTGAACCGACACCACAAGCGATTGTCGAATCAGCTATGCGCCATGTTGACATACTTGATCGGCTTGATTTTGATCAATTTAAAGTTAGTGTTAAAGCCTCAGATGTGTTTACTGCAGTTGAAGCTTATCGATTGTTAGCTAAACAAATTAAGCAGCCATTGCACTTAGGCATAACTGAGGCTGGTGGCGTGCGGAGTGGTGCGATTAAATCGGCAATTGGGTTAGGTTTATTGTTATCAGAAGGTATTGGCGATACACTTCGAGTATCTTTAGCTGCTGACCCAACTGAAGAAGTGAAAGTTGGATTTGATATTTTAAAATCGTTACGTATACGGTCTCGTGGTATTAACTTTATTGCGTGCCCAACCTGCTCCCGTCAAGAGTTTGATGTCATTAATACTGTCAATACGCTAGAACAGCGGTTAGAAGATATTATCACACCAATGGATGTGTCTATTATTGGGTGTGTCGTTAACGGCCCTGGTGAGGCGTTAGCTTCAACCATGGGTGTTGCTGGTGGTCATAATAAAAGCGGTTTTTATGAAGATGGTGTTCGCATTGGCCGTATTGATAATGAACAAATGATTGATGAACTAGAAACTAAAATTCGTGCTAAAGCATTAGTCTTGAAAAACAGAATTGCAGCAACTGAATTATAATTTTATTAAATAGCGAATAAATAAATGACAGAGAAAAAAATCCAATCTATACGAGGGATGAATGATTTACTCCCAACAGACAGTGCAAGTTGGCAACAGATCGAAAAAATTGTCAAAGGTGTTTTAAACAGCTATGGCTATAACGAAATTAGAACGCCAATTGTTGAAGATACTGCGCTATTTAAACGAGCTGTTGGTGAAGTCACCGATATTGTTGAAAAAGAGATGTATACTTTCAACGATCGTAATGACGAAAGTATTACCCTACGCCCAGAAATTACTGCCGGTTGTGTTCGTGCTGGCATTGAACATGGTCTTTTTTACAATCAAGAACAGCGCCTTTGGTACTTAGGGCCCGCTTTTCGCTATGAAAAACCACAAAAAGGGCGTTATCGTCAATTCCATCAATTTGGTGTTGAAGTTTTTGGACTTGAAGGGCCAAATATTGATGCTGAACTTATCCTTTTAACTGCACGTTTTTGGAAAGCTTTAGGTATTGAAAAGCATACTTCTTTAGAACTCAACTCTATTGGTTCACTAGAAGCAAGAGCTAATTATCGAAATGCTTTAGTTGCTTTTCTTGAGCAACATAAAGATAAATTGGATGAAGACTGCTTGCGTAGAATGTATACTAATCCATTACGTGTTCTTGATTCAAAAAATCCAGTTGTACAAGAGCTACTTAATCGGGCACCAAAATTGTTTGATTATTTAGATGAAGAATCTAAACAACATTTTGAAGGTTTATGCCGTTTATTGGATAATGCTGGAATAAAATATAATATTAATCAAAGATTAGTCCGTGGTTTAGATTACTATAATCGTACGGTTTTTGAATGGGTAACCAGTAGTTTAGGTGCGCAGGGTACCGTGTGTGGTGGTGGTCGTTATGATGGGTTAGTTAGTCAACTGGGTGGACAACCAACCCCAGCAGTTGGTTTTGCAATGGGTGTTGAGCGTTTAGTTTTATTGGTTCAAGCAGTTAATCCATCTATAAATTGTGATAATTCGATAGATGTTTATATGATTTCATCTGGCGATGAAAAGACCATTTCAGCTGCACAAAATATTGCAGAGCAGTTACGAGATGGTTTACCTAACTGGAGAATCATGACAAATTACGGTAGTAGCAATTTTAAGAAACAATTTACCAAGGCTGATAAATTAGGTGCTAAAATAGCTGTCATTATTGGTGAAAATGAACTAGCTAATCAGTCTGTAACGATTAAAAATTTACAAACAGGCGAACAAGTTGAAGTTGCACAAAAAGAAGTCGTCCAAACTTGTTTGTCGATAAAGTAAAAGAAATAGGAGAAAAACGTGAGTTATCAGTTATCGAGTGAAGAACAACTTGAAGAGATAAAAGGCTTTTTTGCTAAAACATGGAAAATTATGGTTGCGGTCCTTGTGATTGGATTATTGGCTTTTTATGGCTGGCGTTATTGGCAATCATATAAAGCTGAAAAGGCGATAGAATATTCAGATAAGTATGAACAACTAATTGCTCAATTAGATAATACTAAAACAGATTCTGTTAATGAACTCGTCTCTTTTGCTAAAGACAACGACACAATTTACGGTGTATTTGCTAATTTACGTGCGGCTAAATTTTATGTTGAAGCCTTAAAAGACTACTCTGGTGCACAAGTATTATTGGTTGATGCATTAAAGAAAACCAGCTCAGAACCAATTAAAACAATTATTAATATTCGTATTGCACGTTTACAGTATCAACAAGGTCAATATCAAGAAAGCTTAACAACACTAAATCATGTTGCTAATGAAAATTGGAGCGCAGTAATTAATGATCTCCGTGGCGATATATTGGTTAAAATGACGCGTTATGTTGAAGCGATTGATGCTTATAACGTGGCTTTAACTTCTTCCCCAACTCAAGATTTAGAAGAAAGCATTAAAATGAAGCTGAATCAAGCTGAATATTTAAAAGCAAAGCAACAAGCAGAACAAGAAGCCCAAGCAACCAAAGAAAAGGCAGAACAAGAAGTTCAAGCAGCTAAACAAAAAGCCGATCAAGAGGCGAAAGCAAAACAAGCTGAAACAGAAGGAAGTAACAATTAATTTATCCTGCTATAAGGGTTATACTATGAAGTTATCAAAATATCTTTTTACTGGTGTTTTTATGTTTTCACTTGCCGGGTGTTCTTTATTCGGCGGGGAAGAAGAAATAGTTCAAGTTTCCCCGTCCCCAACGGTAAACAACCAATTTCCTATTCAACAAGTGTGGCGAAATAGCACTGCAGGCAATACTCATATCTATTCATTATTAGGTCCGATTAATTATGATAATGCTATTTATGCAGCAAGTCGTAGTGGCCAAGTTAAAGCCATTGATTTATCGAGTGGTAACACATTGTGGGATGTAAACTTATCACAAAGTACACTTTTTAGCAGTAAAACAGCACTATTTTCTGGTGGTGTAAGTGCTGATGATAAATATGTCTATGTGGGCAGTGAGCGTGCTGTTGTGTATGCATTAGATCGTCATGACGGTAAAACAGTGTGGGAAAAAACAGTAAAAGGCGAGGTGCTTGCTCGACCTGTACCATCTGAAGACAAATTAATCATCCATACTGCAAGTGGTATTCTTCAAGGTCTTAATCGTGATACAGGCGACAATTTGTGGGATGTAGCCTTCGAAGTTCCCGCACTGTCGCTAAGAGGCAACTCTACACCGACTATCGCTCATGGTGCAGCTATTGTTGGCGATGATAATGGTCGAGTAAATGCTTACTACATTAATGACGGTCAATTAATTTGGCAACAACGTATTTCACAACCATCGGGCTCTACTGAAATTGCAAAATTAAATGATGTTGATTCTACACCTGTAGTTGAAGGTAATTTAGTTTATTCCGTTGGTTATAATGGCAGCGTCGTTGCGCTTAATTTAAGTAACGGTCAACCAGTTTGGCATAAAGAGCTTGGCTCTATTCATAGCTTTGCTGTTGATACTAATCGATTATTTGTTATTGACCAAAACGACAACGTTCAAGCTATTGCTAAGAATGGTGGCAGTGAACTTTGGACACAATCAAACTTTGCGCATCGTCAGTTAACCGATCCTGTTATTTATCAAGGTTATGTTGTGTTTGGTGATTTTGAAGGTTACTTATATTGGTTAAATGCTGAAAATGGTGAACTTGTAGCAAAAACACAAGTGAGTAGTAGTGGATTAATATCTAAACCATTAGTAGTAGACAATAAAATTATTGTTCAAGCTAAAAATGGTGATATTTACGCTTTTACAAAAAATTAATATACAAAATTATAGTAAGTTAGAGAAGAAACATGGTACCTGTTGTAGCACTTGTTGGTCGTCCAAATGTTGGGAAGTCGACTTTATTTAATCGGTTAACGCGAACCCGAGATGCATTAGTGGCGGACTTTCCTGGATTGACGCGTGATCGCAAGTATGGACGTGCAGAAATCAAGGGCCATGAGTATATTTTGATTGATACTGGCGGTATTGATGGTACTGAAGATGGCGTTGAGAGCTTTATGGCAGAGCAATCCCTACAAGCCATAGAAGAGGCCGATATTGTTCTTTTCTTAGTTGATGCCAGAGCAGGAGCAATGCCAGCTGATCATGCTATCGCCAAGCACTTACGTTCTCGCCAAAAAGCCACTTTTTTAGTTGCTAACAAAATTGATGGTATCGATGCTGATAGTGCGATTTCTGATTTTTATGGTTTAGGATTAGGCGAAATTTACCCCATTGCAGCCAGTCATGGTCGAGGTGTAAGCTCATTAATTGAAACTGTATTAGATCCTATTTTTCAGTTTGATGATGAACAAAATAGCGATTTTGATGGCGAGGAACAATCTAACGACTTATCTCAATGTTATGATGATTCCGAGGTTGATGATACAGAATCATTAATCAATCAGCCTATCAAAGTAGCTATAGTTGGACGCCCAAATGTAGGTAAGTCCACACTAACTAATCGTATTTTAGGGGAAGATCGCGTTGTTGTATATGATATGCCTGGTACAACGCGCGATAGTATCTACATACCGATGACACGGGATGAGCGTGAATATATTCTGATTGATACCGCTGGTGTGCGTAAACGTGGAAAGGTCACCGAAACGGTTGAAAAATTCTCCGTTATCAAAACGTTACAAGCAATTGAAGATGCCAATGTGGTTATCTTAGTTATTGATGCTAGAGAGGGAGTTTCGGACCAAGACTTATCGTTACTTGGTTTTATTATAAATAGTGGACGCTCACTTGTTATTGCGGTTAATAAATGGGATGGTTTGTCACAAGATATCAAAGAACGAGTTAAAACGACACTAGATGATAGGTTAGACTTTATTGATTTTGCGCGAGTACACTTTATCTCTGCACTTCATGGTAGTGGTGTTGGTAACTTATTTGACTCCATTCAAGAAGCGTATGATTGTGCAACACGTCGTGTTAATACGGCATTATTAACTAAGATTATGCAAATGGCACAAGATGACCATCAGCCGCCTTTGGTGCGTGGGCGTCGTGTTAAATTAAAATATGCACATGCCGGGGGTTATAATCCACCCATTGTCGTTATTCATGGTAATCAAGTTGAAGATTTACCAGATTCCTATAAGCGTTACTTGATGAACTATTTTAGACGTTCGCTAAAAATTATGGGCTCACCAATTCGAATTCAATTTAAAGAAGGGGCTAACCCATTTGAAGGACGAAAAAATAGTTTAACCGCATCGCAACAGAGGAAACGACGCCGATTGATGAAACATGTTAGAGGACGAAAATAGTTTATGTCAAAACCGAAGACACTTGAACTGGGGCAAGAAGGCATTTGCCCACAATGCCATCATCAAATGCGAATTGTTTCACCACAACATTGTGAATGCGATCAGTGTCAGCAGCGTTATCTTGAACAATATATTTGCCCAATTTGTCAGCAACATGCTCAAATGATTAAAGGATGTGGGGCTATTAATTATATTTGTCATACTGATGGTTTGATTTCCAGCAGTAAGGTGATATTTCATTATTTACCAGAATAGAAGACTTTATCTATATTCAAGCCATAAGAGGTTATTTTATGCGAATTATTTTATTAGGTGCACCGGGAGCGGGAAAGGGAACTCAAGCACAATTTATTATGCAAAAATATGGGATCCCTCAAATTTCAACTGGTGATATGTTACGTGCAGCAGTAAAAGCGGGTACAGCGCTTGGTTTGCAAGCAAAAGAATTAATGGATGCGGGTAAATTGGTTACTGATGAACTTGTTATTGCATTAGTGAAAGAGCGTATTGCGCAAAGCGATTGTGCTAATGGCTTTTTATTAGATGGTTTTCCTCGAACTGTTCCTCAGGCTGATGCTATGAAAGCTGCTGGTATTGATGTCGACTATGTGCTTGAATTTGATGTACCTGATGCAGTGATTATTGACCGCATGAGCGGACGTCGCATTCATGCTCCTTCAGGCCGTGTTTATCATATCCGTCATAATCCACCGAAAGTTGAAAATGTGGATGATGTGACAGGTGAACCATTAACCACTCGTAAAGATGATAGTGAAGATATTGTGCGTAAACGCCTTGTCGAATATCACGATTTAACTAAACCACTGATAAATTATTATCAGCATGAAGCAAAAGAAGGGCGTACACACTATTTCCGTGTAGATGGGACCCAGCCTGTTGCTGAAGTAACAAAAGAATTAGCTAAAATTTTAGGATAATTGATTATCAAGTTAAATAGCAAGATATTTAAATCTATCTTGCTTTTTCTGTTAGTTATATTATTGAGTCGCTTTAAGGGCTTGTTCTAGGTCTGCGATAATATCGTCAATATGTTCAATGCCAATTGATAAACGAATCATTTCTTGGCTGACTCCCGCTTTTTTCAGTTCTTCATCATTAAGTTGACGGTGTGTTGTTGATGCCGGATGACAAGCTAATGATCGTGTATCTCCAATATTCACCAAGCGAATAATCAGCTTTAAAGCGTCAATAAATTTTGCTCCTGCTTGTTTACCACCCTTTATACCAAATGATAAAATTCCTGCAGGTAAACCATTATCCATCTGTTTTACTGCTAAGTGATGTTCTGGATGACTATCAAGACCTGCGTAATTCACCCAGCTAACTTGTGGATGAGATTCTAGGTATTTGGCAACTTTAAGTGTATTTTGGCAGTGTCGCTCTATTCGTAAAGATAACGTTTCGAGACCTTGTAACAATAAAAAAGCATTGAATGGTGATAATGCTGCACCCATGTTTCGTAGTGGAATGACACGACATCGAGCAATATAGGCAGCGTCGCCAAATGTTTCAGTATATGAAACACCATGATAAGATGGATCAGGTTGATTTAACATTGGATATTTGTCAGCATACTTTTTCCATGGAAATTTACCTGAGTCAACAATCATTCCACCTAAGCTATTACCATGCCCACCAATGTATTTAGTTAAAGAATGAACTACAATATCGGCACCAAATTCAAATGGACGGCAAAGCGCAGGGCTTGCAACAGTATTATCAACAATTAAAGGGATGCCATGACGATGTGCAATAGTTGCGAGTGCTGTTAAATCAACAATATTGCCAGCAGGGTTACCAATACTTTCACAATATATTGCTTTAGTTTTATCATCAATTTGTTTTTCAATTGCTTCAAGATCATCATGTGGAGCAAATTTTGTTGTAATACCAAAATTTGGTAAAGTGTGAGCAAGTAAATTATAAGTACCGCCATATAATTTTGACACCGAAACAATATTTTCACCACTAAAAGTAATGGCTTGAATAGCATAAGTGATGGCTGCCATGCCTGATGCTACAGACAATGCGCCAATACCGCCTTCAAGTGTAGCGACACGAGTTTCAAGTACGGCATTAGTTGGATTAGTAATTCGTGTATAAATATTACCTGCTACTTTTAAATCGAATAGATCGGCGCCATGCTGAGTATCATCAAAGGCGTAAGAAGTTGTTTGATAAATTGGTACAGCGACTGAGTGAGTTGTTGGTTCAGGATTATAGCCTGCGTGGAGAACAGCTGTTTCTGGTTTCATATTAGAGCCTCTTAATTATAACAATAAGGCTCTATTTTGTGCAAAAAATATCAAAAAAGTAAAGTATTATAAAACCATTCTTACAATATCGATTTCGCCCAATTCTTTATAAAGGTTCTCGATTTGATCAATATGGGTAGCATTGATTGTAATTGAAACCGAATGATAATTACCTTTGCTACTCGGTTTGATTGATGGTGTATAATCACCCGGAGCGTGCCGCTGGATGACGGATACAACTTTGTCGACAAGTTCAGGCTTGGCTTCCCCCATGACTTTATAGGTAAAAGAACATGGGAACTCTAATAATTCATTTAATTTTGTTGGTTGCATAATCTTAATTTTCTCAGTTACTGGTTCAATATATCGGTATCAAGAATGATTAATATATATAGGCGGTTTAGCATTCTTCAAGTAACGAATAATAAACATCGCTTTTTTAAGTATATATTTTGATCTATGATAAGGAAATTCTAATATAGTGAAATAAACGTATCTTGCTATTTACCAATAAGGCTAAACATCATGTCATCTAATTCCAACCATAAAGAACCTTTCGGCACATTATTAGGTTATGCACCAGGCGGCGTTGCTATTTATTCATCTGATTATGAAACTTTGGATAAAAAACAATATCCAAATGATGCATCATTCCGTAGCTATTGTGGATATGAGTATATGGGATATAAATGGCAATGTGTTGAATTTGCAAGGCGATTTTTATTTTTAAATTATGGGATCGTATTTACTGATGTAGGAATGGCGCATGAAATTTTTTCGCTACGCTTTTTAAGACAAGTAGTTAACGAGGCTATTTTACCTTTGCAAGCATTTGCCAATGGCAGCAAAAAAATGCCAGAAGCAGGCTCTTTATTGATATGGGATGATGGTGGTGTATTTGATAGAACGGGTCATGTTGCGGTTATCACTGAAGTATTTGAAGACAAAGTACGGGTTGCAGAACAAAATGTCATCCATACACGATTACCTATTGGACAGCAATGGACGCGTGAACTTCAGATGTCCGTAACGAATGAAGGTTACCAATTACATGATACGTTTGATGATACTAAGATCTTAGGATGGATGATCCAAACTGATGATACAGAACACAGCTTGCCACAACCGACAGTTCCTAATCCATTATTGACTATTCATAGTGCTCACCTTAAAAATGAAGGGCAATTTGACAAAAAATGGCTCAATGAGTTAAATCCATTAGAAAATGCCTATGTATTAGCTGCAGGTCATGCCATTAGCCATGATGATCATTATCGCTATTTCACGATTTCGGAAAGTGCTGAACAAGAATTAATTCGAGCCACTAATGAGTTACATCTAATGTATTTGCATGCGACTGACAAGGTTTTAAAAAATAATGATCTACTAAGGAACTTCAATATTCCCGAAATACTGTGGCCAAGGTTAAGACTTTCATGGCATCAACGGCGTTACCAAATGATAACAGGGCGATTAGATTTTTGTATGGATGAACGTGGCTTAAAAGTGTATGAATATAACGCTGATTCAGCCTCGTGTCATACCGAAGCGGGAGAGATTTTACAAAAATGGGCGGATCAAGCTGGGTTAAATATAGGTATTAATCCTAGCTGTGGTTTACTCAATTCTTTAGCTGACTGTTGGCGGCATAGTGATGCTCAACCTTTTGTTCATATCATGCAAGATAATGATAGTGAAGAAAATTATCATGCATTATTTATGCAAACAGCCCTTACTCAAGCAGGGTTTGACAGTAAAATTTTGAGGGGACTCAATGGGCTAAAATGGGATAAACGAGGTCAACTAGTGGATGATGAAGATCGCCAAGTTACTTGCGTTTGGAAAACATGGGCTTGGGAAACTGTATTAGAGCAACTTCGTGAAGAAAGCGAGGCGCAAATTGCCGGCTTGCCGATCCGTACTTGGCATCCAGACAATACGGTCAGGTTAATTGATGTATTATTGCGACCAGAAGTATCGGTTTTTGAGCCATTATGGACGGTGATCCCAAGTAATAAAGCCATTTTGCCAGTATTATGGTCATTGTTTCCAAATCATCGCTATTTATTAGAATCATCGTTCGAACTTAATGAAAGCCTAATTAAAAAAGGTTATGCCGTAAAACCAATAGCAGGACGTCGTGGAAGTGATATTGAATTAGTAAGTAATCAAGAACAGATCCTTGATAAAACCGTTGGACGTTTTGCTAAGCAAGAAAATATTTATCAAGAATTATGGTGCTTGCCAAAAGTCGAAGATCGCTATCTACAGTTATGTACTTTTACAGTTGGTGGTCATTATGGTGGTACTTGTTTACGTTCAGATCCTACATTAGTGATAAAAGGCGAAAGCGATATGCAACCATTACGCGTATTAACAGATCAAGATTTTTTAAAATAATTTTTTGAAAACTTTCAGGAAAGTATGTGTTTTAGTATAAATTTATAACAGGATAGCAGAGTCATAATTAACTTGAAAAGTTTTATAAAACAGATTGTTATATATTTTTATTTATAGTTTATATAAATCGTTTTATTTATAGTGACACTTATCAAAAATATGACTAAAAATTTATAATATCCATAATGATATCAATTACAATAATAGTGTTTTCTGTTAAACTTATTTTTGTTGTGTACAAATTCTAAGAAATAAAGTGATAGGAAGAAATAGAAAGGAACATATGGCAAATACATTACTTCGAAGTGGTGATATCAAAGATTTCAAAGTGTTGGGGCATGATGGTAAAGCTGCCTACTTAGTTGCTACTCAAATCCGTGAAATGTTTAGAGTAAAATTAGGAAAACAATATGCCGATTATTTAGCCATTCCTCAACGCAATGATCAGGGCAATATTATTGATTGGTATATTCCTTTTGATTCAAATCAGCCTGATGGGCAGTATGATATTATTCCTTGGACTTCAGCTAGTGAATCTGAGCAACAGTCAGCGCTGGCTTTACTGAAAGAATTTGAACATAAAGTGATGAGTTTCGGCAAACAGCTAGCCAGTAATCCTAATTTAGAAGGTGATCAACTGCTTTTTAGCCGTCTCATTTATGATCCAAAAAATAATGTTGATAGTGCCGAACCTAATTTGATGGCAATACGTTTTCCAAGTAATCAATTTGTTTATATTGTTAACGGTAAACCGGTGATTACTTTCTGGGGATTTGTGTATCCGCACACCTCTCAGAGTAATTCTCCATTCTATAGTTTAGAGCCGGTAGCAAAAGTTTCACAAGCAGCAACGATTACTTCCGTGCAAACTCCTATCGATAATAGACCATGGTGGAAACGTTGGTGGGTATGGTTGCTAGGGTTATTGCCGTTATTGTTGCTTTTGTTAGCCTTATTTTTGCTACGTGGTTGTTGGTTAAAACCTGAGATATCGATTAATCCGAATGTATCTTTAGATAATAACAATATTAGTCAACCTGAAAAGGATGACAAGCAGGATAAAAAAGCGACAGAACCAGAATTAAAAACTGAGCCAAGAGGTGTGGTTGTTGATAATCGGTTGGGTGTCATGGGTAACGCCATACCAAATGGTACCATTTTAGACAATACAACCAATACTCCGACTAATCTCGATCTAGCAAGTGATTCGGTTGATCATTCTGTAGCACCAGATAATGCAAATGAGGGGAATAATTCTTCAAATCCAGATGCTCAAGATAATAAAAACGATCAAGTGACTCCGCCTGATACTGGTAATACAGATGATAAATCAACGCCTACCGATCCTGGTAAAAAAGATGACACAGAAGCTCAAAATGGACAAAATGGGCAAGATAAAAATAGCGCCAACCAAACTCCTTCACCATCAGATAAAGATAATAAAGCGAATTCTAACGCTGCGGTTGATCAAACAAATAATTTAGCTTTACCAGCAGATGCAATCAAGCAAGGATCCACAAAATTCTTAGATGGTCAATGGTCTGCCAATGGCGGTATTCAAGATAAAGCCACAGGTAAACCGTTGCAATTAAGTTATAACTTTAAAGATGGTAATGGCGAAGTCACTATAACGCGTAGCGATGGTGTGAAATGTACGGGTAATGTTGGCACTGATATTAAAAATGCTAATCTAGGTATAGCAGGTAATACAGAGGCTGTTTGTAGTGATAACACCAAATATCAATTGCCAAAAATTCAATGTACACCAGGCAAAGATAATAAAGCTGATTGCCAAGGAATTTATAATAATGGGACTTCATTCCCGATAACGATGAAAAAACAATAAAGGTTGTATATGCTTCCAGAATTACGCAATTATGGTCAAGAAGTGACACTAATTATGAATAGTGGCATTCAGTTTCTTGATTTTGCACTTAAAATCGATTGGAAAGATAATCAATGGCGCAGTAAAGTTAATGGGGCTTTTATTGACCCATCAGAAAGTGGCGCACTCATCAGGTTGATTGAAGATGTGGAAAGTGGTCAATTTTTTACACCTGATAATCCAACATTTGCTGTCAAACCAACACAAGAAATTAGTGTTGATCAGTCGTTAAAATTATACGATGGTATTTGGTTACCTGTACCTGTTTTGCGTTCAATACCGCCAGAACGCTTTGATCAAGGGCCGCATAATTGGAGTCGAGTTCGAATTGTTAGTATTCCTGAAGGTGAAGATCCTGATGGCAATACACATCGAATTACGTTTGCTTTTGATACAAAAGTATTTGCTAACTTACAAGATGTGGCTTACCTTGCTCCAACCGAAAATGATGTGATGACTGGTGCAGTCTTTAGTTTAGCACATCGTTCAGATCAGGTTTCATGGTATTTAGAGCTTAAATGGATAACCAGCTGGTTAATTGATCTCTTTCAAGAGTTAGCACCACAATCTGAACGGTTAAAGATCCATAAAGATGATCTTAATAAAGAAATTAAAAGTAAATCTTATTATGGACACTACCTAAATATCATCCATTTACTTGCCGATTCATTGCAATTACCGACAATTAAAATTGTGTCAAACAATAAAGATGATGTGGTGAAATCAATTCCTGTCGATATGATTTTAGATGTGGGTAACTCACGCACTTGTGGGATTCTAATTGAAGATCATGCTCAAGATAAAGATAGCTTAAATCATCGTTATGAGCTTGAAATCCGTGATTTAACTCAGCCTGAGCATATCTATAATGAACCGTTTGAAAGCCGAGTAGAATTTGCCCAAACTTTTTTTGGCAAGGAACATTTTTCTTTGCAAAGTGGACGACGCGATACTTTTCGTTGGCCAAGTATTGTTCGTGTTGGTCAAGAAGCAAGCCGACTTGCTAGTCGGCGTGAAGGCAATGAAGGTGCAACGGGACTTTCAAGCCCAAAACGTTATTTGTGGGATCAAGATAAATATGAACAAGGGTGGCGTTTTAACTCTCATTATGTAAAAAGTGATCATGAACCATTTGCAACAGCAGAGCCTTTTTCTAGTTTAATTAATGAATATGGTGAAGCGTTGCATATTCTTAGCAATGATATTCAAGAAGAATATGATCGCAAAATGCCGGTTTTCCACCCAAAATATTCTCGTAGCTCCTTGATGACGTTTATGTTATGTGAAGTATTAATGCATGCATTAATGCAAATGAATAGTGTTGCTCAGCGCAATAAACTAGAGCATGCGAAAACACCACGTAATTTACGTTCAATCATTTTAACAATTCCGCCAGCCATGCCAAAACCCGAACAAGCAATATTTAAAAGTTGCGTATATCAAGCCATCGGTTTGGTTTGGAAAAGCCTTGGTTGGGATAGTTCAGATGACAATATTGATTTCAATAATCCTGAGCAATTAAAAAGTGTTTGGCCAAATATTCCTGAAGTTTATATCCAATGGGATGAAGCGACTTGTGGCCAAG
Organism: Gilliamella sp. X-23; assembly: GCF_057063545.1. Classification (NCBI taxonomy): domain Bacteria; kingdom Pseudomonadati; phylum Pseudomonadota; class Gammaproteobacteria; order Orbales; family Orbaceae; genus Gilliamella; species Gilliamella sp. X-23. Next base: position 17,828 of record NZ_JBXSQG010000015.1, on the reverse strand, counting down.
TTGTGTATCTTTTTAACGAAACACAAAATAATTATAATGGGCGATGTGAAGAGTTTATTGCCTCAATGATTCGTCCAGATAAAACCAATAAGCAAAGGTTAACTATTGCAACGGTTGATATTGGTGGTGGCACGACAGATTTAGTGATTAACGATTATCAATTAGACTATGGCATTAACGGACAAGCCAATAGTAGTAATGCTTATATTGTGCCAACACAGCGTTTTCGTGATGGATTCAAAGTGGCTGGTGATGATATTTTGCTCGATATTATCCAAGATACCGTTATAACAGCTTTAACAAATGGTTTGAAACAAGCTGGAATTGCAGACCCTAACCCAATTTTGTCTACAATTATTGGCTCTCAGCAACTATCAATTCAAGATGCGGTATTACGCCAGCAACTTACCTTACAGTTATTTACACCAATTGGGTTACAAATATTAAAATCGTACGAACTTTATGACCCATTACACGCTGAGCAACATGTCTATCGCTCTACCTTTGGTGAATTATTACAATATAATATGATGACCGATAACGTGCTTAATTTTATTAATGAACCCATTAAGCGCGCATTAAATAATCCTGATTTTTCAGTACTTGACTTAAGTATTGAGATTAATCTTAAACGTATTCATTATTTGTTTATTCGGGGCGATTATTACAATATTTGTAAAACGTTTGATGCGTTATCCGAAATTATTAGTTGTTATCAGTGTGATGTTCTTTTGTTAACTGGTCGTCCTTCGCGTTTACCGGGTATCCAAAGTTATTTCAGATCACGCTTATCCATGCCTGCTGGACGAATTTTACCTTTGCATGGTTATTATACTGGTGGTTGGTATCCTTTCCATAAACAAGAAAGAATTGATGATCCTAAAACAACGGCAGCCGTGGGGGCGATGCTGTGCTTTTTAAGCAAGAATTTACGATTACCTAATTTCTATTTTAGATCTTCTAATATAGATTTATATTCAACCGTTAAGTACATTGGACTTTTAGATAATCTTAATATGATTAAAAAAGAAAATGTCTATTACCAAGATATTGATCTGGATAATCCTGATTATGATTTTCCTGATCTCTCATTTGAAATTCGAGGCACTACAAGACTTGGCTTTAGGCAACTTGAAGTTGACCGTTGGCCGGCATCGCCTATCTATATTTTAACGATTGAAAACAGTGAGGTAGCTAAGCGATTAAGTGCTGAAGGCGTCGTACTAGAAGTGACTTTGGGCATAAAAAATAAACAAAAAACGGTCGAAAATTTTTATATTAAAGATGTAAAAGCTTCTGATGGGCGAGCCTGTAATAAAAATCAGGATATTAAACTCAGTTTAAATACCATGGTTAACTCGGGGTTAATAAGTACGCAATATTGGCTTGATAGTGGAATGATAAAACGATGAAAAACTTAAACGAACAACTGCCTAAATCTTGGGATCAGGTCTATCAAGCATCTGCAAAGGCCATTGAGTGGGTGAATCAAACACGCCATTCATCTAAACGTTTAAATAGCGAAGCGGATAACTTAATTTTGGATTTGCGGCGGTTACGTAACAGCGCAAAACGATTGGGAGATGTATCAACGAAATCTGTTGCAGTTGGTTTTTTTGGATTATCACAGGCCGGTAAATCTTACTTAATTTCAGCACTTGCAGCCGGTGAAAATGGTAAGCTTGAAACGGTTGTCGATAATGAAGTGTTAGATTTTATTGACCATGTTAATCCCGTAGGTAGTGGCAAAGAGGCGACGGGGCTTGTCACTCGCTTTAGCCGTATTGCCAAAGGTGGCATACCTAACTATCCATTAGAATTAAAATTGTTTAAAGAGATCGAAATTGTCAAAATCTTGATAAATGCTTATTTTAAAGATTTTGATCAGCAAAAAGTATCTAATAAAATTGAGTTTGCACCGTTAAATCAGACAATTCAACGCTTGGAAAATCAGAAACAAACCAATTATGTCGGTGGTATTAGCGAGGATGATATTGTTGATCTTTACGATTATTTATCTGAAAACTTTGGTAACTCGCTTGAAGAATTAAAAGGCGGATATTGGGAAAAAGCAACGCACCTTATTCCTTATTTATCAGTAGCAGAGCGTGGCGAGCTGTTTTCTGTCTTATGGGGGGGAATTACTGAACTGACGATAATTTACACTCAATTAGCCACCACATTATCAAGTTTACACCATGCTGAAACTGTGTATGCGCCGCTTTCAGTATTAGTGAAAGATAATAATGGCACCAAGTCGCAAATTGACAGTATTATGAATGTCGATATTCTTGAGCGATTAAATACCGACAAAGATTCATCGATTACCATAACGCCGTTAAATAGTGAACCAACATCAATATCTTTAGCGCAATTGGCTTTTTTAACCGCCGAATTAATTTTCCCATTAGTCAATAAAACCAGAGTGCCAACTTTTGAAAATGTGGATTTACTTGATTTTCCTGGATATCGAGGTCGTTTAAATTTGATATCGATTTCAGATGTGAAGGAAGGCAACCCTATTGCTCAGCTTTTATTACGGGGTAAAGTTGCTTATCTTTTTGAAAAATATACTGATAGCCAAGAAATGAACGTGCTAGTTGTTTGCACGCCGTCAGATAAACAATCTGATGTTAATGATGTTGGTCCAGTACTTGAGCGTTGGATCGATAAAACCCAAGGTGAAACTGCTGAAAAAAGAGCGACGAAAAAAGCAGGATTATTATGGGCAATTACCATGTTTGATAAACGCATTGGTACCTCATTAACTCTATCAGAAGACAATCTTAAAAATAGCTGGGGTAAAGGTGGATTACTTCAGCAAACTATTTTAGAACGCTTTGGTAGTTACGATTGGTTAAGTAACTGGTCTAACGAGCATCAATTTAATAATGTTTTTCTTGTCCGCAAACCGGGATTTGATGTACCGTTTTTAAATGTCGAGCCGAACACTTGCCAAGAGCAATCTTATAATGAAAATTATCAAGATAAAATGAATTTATTAAGAAATACATTTGTGCAAAATAGTGATATCAAACAGTACGTGTTCCAGCCAGAAGAAGCATGGGATGCCATGTTAAAACTTAATGATGGTGGTATAGGGCGAATTAGCCAATACTTAGAACAAGTTGCTATTACCGAAGTCAAACAGCAACGAATTGTTGAACAACTTAATGAAAAAATTGAATATATTATTAATATGCGTTTTGATACTTGGTATCAAGCGGACAATGATGAAGAACTAGCCAAGAAAAAACAAATTATTGCTGATGTTGTTAAAGAGTTACAGAGCAAAGCACTATTATTAGGCGAGCTACTTAAAGCGTTTGAATTGCCGGATCAAACCATTAGAGCGCTTTATCATTCCAATACTGTCGAAAATGAAACTCAGCAAGCTGGCAATGATAATTTATTAGATAATTTATCCAATGATTTTGGTTTAACTGCTGATTTTGAACTATTTTCTGATGTTAATTCATCATCAACCACCAAACAAACCACAATATTACCTACCGAATCAAAGTTTGCAAAAACAGTTTTTTCGGCATGGTTAGAGCATTTAAGAAATATTGTGCTAGATAAGCATATCTTGCAGTTTTTCGGTATCAATCAAAAATCGCTCTCTTTTATGGTAGAAGAACTGATTACTGCTGCAAATCGAATAAAACTTGAAGCAAGTTTAAGCGAACGCATTTTGAATAATGAAAACACAGGTAGTAAACGCGATGATCTAGAGTCTAGACAAGTCAGCACTATTCATACCTTACTGGCAGACTTTATTGCTTGGCTTGGTTTTATTCAAGGGCAAACAAGTGATATACCAATGAGCAAAGTTAATCAGGGGAAACCAATATTTTCTTCACCACTAAGCGAATTTAATGTGCAATCATCGCATTTGTTACCAAAGCTGGACGACAACACTAAAAATTATTCTCAGTATGCAATATTTGATTGGTTTATTGCCTTTGCTATGCTTGCGCAAGAAAATGTAGGGCATCATGCAGGACGCGAAATTAGCCAGGAACAAAATAGCCGATTGGGCGAAATTCTTGCTTTTTTCAAGCAATCGCGGATTAATTAAAAATAACAAAGTATAGTAGGAAAGTCTTTTTGAGCGAAAAGACCTTTCCTATTCAATAGCTCAGATAAACAATACTCACATATTTGAGTATAAAAATAGAGGATATCATGGCATTAAGAATAGAATTAGATGGTTATAAACCCGGTATTGCGAAGTTTTTAGCTCAAAAATGGAGTGGTAGTTCTGACATTGATATGCTTATACAACGAAATCAAGACGGCTATTATTTATCGGGTTTGAATCAATGGAGCCCTGAAAAAAACTGGCACTCCGTTGAAAATATGTCTGTTGATAATGGACAACTAACAGGACAAATTGGTGAATGGCTGGTCGACTCTTTATTATCACAAGAAAGTCAGATTCGATTTCTTATACAAATTCGTGATAAGCAAAATGAGAATTATGTTGATGGGGGCGTTGTAAGTATTGCTGATTCGGTTCTTGCATCAACCGCATTAAACTTGCAAACCGCATTACCAAATGACGAGCAAACTATAGCGCAGCCAGATCCTGTTAGTGATTCTATTATTGAAGATCAAACACCATTAATTGAAGAATCTAGCATTGACGCTGAAAATGAAACGTTAGCCGAACCTATCGAACCAGAACCAGAAATAATACCAGTGGAACCAGTTAAATCGAAAAGTCGCCTAGGGTTAATTGTGGCTATTATTATCGGTTGTATAGTACTAATTGGACTTGGCATGGCTGCATGGTATTTTTTATTTTACAAAAATCAATCACAACCAACACCACCAACTCCAGCAGTGCAAATTAGTGGTCAATGTAGTTTGAACAACGCCTCTACTGATGATTTAACCTTTATTCAACAATGTTTACAGACCAAGCCAGAGACGGATGCTATTATTCAAATCATTACTGAAGCTAAAAAAACTGAAAAATGTAATATTGCTCAGCGGTTATATGCAAATCAGGCTCAAACTAATCCTAAAATTGCGATGTTATATGCAAAAGAGTATGACGAAAAATATTATGAAGCAAATAATTGCTTTAAAGCAGATAAAGAAACGGCTATTTATTGGTATGAAACGTCTTTGACCAATGATGCAAATAATACGTTCGTTAAAGATCGTTTAACCGAATTACAAAAATAATGAGGAGCAAGAATGAATAAGCTAGCTATCTCGAAACTCATTGGCACACTAGGTCTAACATGCCTACCTTTGGTAGGGTTTGCAACTGAGCCACTTAAACAGGCTGGAAAAACAACCCTATACCAACGAGTACTAAGTACCCCAACGTGTGAATTAAAAAACAATATTACCGATGCTACAGGCAAATCCTTGCCTGCATTTTCCCGTTATTATGTTTATGAACGCAAAAATGACAATAATCAAGAGTGGCTTAGTGTTGGTCCAGATTCTTATGGAAAAACCATTGGTTGGATTAATAATTCATGTGCGATAGCTTGGAATATGCAAATGACATTGGTTTTTACAAATCCAGTTGATCGTGATCCTTTGCTCTTTTTTAAAGACAAGGCTGCATTAACGGCGATTGTTGATGCAGACAAACCTGAAGCTTTATTAAAACCTATTCGTGATGCATTAAAAGCAAATAAACCCGCTTTAGAAGTAGTGGCTCAAGAGCCGAAAGAGTTCGTTGATTTTAAAAGTAACTTCTATTTATTACCTATTTTACAAGGTGAAGAAGTGATGAATGGGCAAGGGTTTTATGAGCGAGTATTAGAAGTGGCCTCAGTCAGTAAACAAGAATCATTGATAAAAAATAACACAAAACCAACAACTACCCAAACGACTGATGATAGTGCTAACCAAGTAGCTCCTTTTAAAGCCGCCATAGTGTTTGTTATTGACTCGACTATTTCTATGGATCCTTATATTTCAAGGACTAAGGAAGCGGTAGAGCGAGTTTATCAACATATTGAAAAAGAAAATTTGCAAAAACAAGTTAAGTTTGGATTGGTTTCATTTCGGTCAAGTTTAAAGGCATCAGATAAGCTTGAATTTGTGAGCAAAATTTTTGCGGATCCTAATAAAGTTAAAGATAAGGAAGACTTTAAACAACTGAGTTCTTCGCTTAAACAAGCTACCGTTTCTACCTCGTATTTTGCTGAAGATTCTTATGCTGGTGTCGCTCAAGCATTAAATGATATTAATTGGAATAGTTTTGGTGCGCGTTATATGATTTTGATAACCGATGCGAGTGCAATTCCTGGTGATGATAAGCTCTCTAGTACAGGCATGGATGCGGCGCAATTAAGACTTGAAGCTCAGCATAAAGGTGTTGCGATTTATGCATTACATTTAAAAACGCCAAGTGGTGCAAAAGATCACCAAATTGCGGCCGCACAATATTCAGACTTAACGTATAACGATTTTATTCATAAATCACTTTATTACCCAGTGAATGCAGGTGATGTAAATGAGTTTGGTCACAAAGTTGACTTGCTAGCAAAAGCATTGTCTGAACAAGTTAAACTTGCTTATAAAGGTGAAGCCTCTGTTGGTAATGCCATCAATGCAAAAGACGATAACTCAGACATGTTAAAAGATGCATTGCTACTAAGCAAGGCCATGCAACTGGCTTATTTGGGCGATGTGAAAGGCACTCAAGCGCCGTCAGTTTTTAAAGCATGGATTGCCGATAAAGATTTTGTCAAACCGACTATTCCAACAGCAGAGCCACGTATATTATTAACAAAATCGCAACTAAGTGATTTGAGCGATGTGGTTAGCAAAATTGCTAATGCGGCTAATGATGGATTGATTTCTGCCGATGATATGTTCTCCCAGCTTCGTTCTGTTGCGGCTGCAATGGGGCAAGATCCAAGTAAATTAAAATCTGATTCTGTCACAAAAATTGCTGACTTAGGTTTGCTGGGGGAATATTTAGATAATATCCCTTATAAAAGTGATGTCACTGGACTTGATCAAGATACATGGAAAAGTATGAGTGGGCTTGAACAAGAAAAATTTATCCGTAATTTAAACAGTAAGATTCGCTATTATCAAAAATGTAATGCGGATGTCGATCGTTGGATTTCATTAGCTGACGGTAGTGATCCTCGCGAAAATGTTTATCCTATACCATTAGAAATGTTGCCGTAAGATGTTAAATATTAAGCAATTATCGATTTCACGCTCAACAGGCAAATCCTTTTTTAGCGTTTGCCTGCCTACGCTTACTGTCCAAGCGGGTGAAGTTATTGTGATTCAAGGTGATAGTGGTGCGGGTAAAAGCACTTTACTTGAAATGGTGGGAATGATTTTAAAACCAGACCAAATTGATGGTTATAACTTAGTAGTTGATAATTGTGATATTGATATCGCAACGCTAATCAAGCAAGATAAAATCGAAGAACTTGCTGATATTCGCGCTCAACATTTAGGCTTTATGCTGCAAACCGGTGGATTACTGCCATTTTTGACGATTCGTGACAACATTTTATTATCGTTGAAGTTATTACAAAAAAAAGTGGATAATAGCCGGTTTGATTATCTAGTGGAAAAACTCAATATCGTTCATTTGCTCAATAAATATCCTAAACAGTTATCAATTGGTGAAAGGCAACGGGCTTCTTTTATTCGTTCTATTATTCATAAACCAGCGTTGTTACTTGCCGATGAACCGACTTCGGCATTGGATCCCTATAATGCAAATTTACTGTTTGATTTAATTATTGAACAAGCTCAGCAAGATAAAATTGCGGCCATGATTGTCACACATGACTGGCAACGCATAGCTAATAAAAAATTATTTACTTTATCGGCCAAGTTAACCTCGCCACAATCATCAGAATTTTCACCGTTACAAGATAAGGCGTAAAAAATGACTAAAGCAATATCAAAATGGTTACTTGTTACTCGTTTATCGTTAGCGGACTTATGGTATGACAAAAAAGTATCATTTTGTATTATTGCCTCAGTAATATCAGTGATTACCCCCTTGTTATTGTTATTTAGTTTAAAGTACGGGGTTGTTTCGCAGCTTCGAGAACAATTACTCAGTGATCCGCAAAATTTAGAAGTAAAAATTGTGGGGAATTTGCAACTTAAAGATGAAATGTTTGAGTGGATAAAACAGCAACCTGAAACAGCTTTTGTGATTCCACTCACGCGTTCATTAAATACGCAAGCTGATTTAATGAAAGATGCTAGCCATTTCGTCAATAATGCCGAAATTATTCCCACGGCTAAAGATGATCCAATAACAAAAAATTTGTCATTACCTAATAATAAAAAACAAATTTTATTAAGTTCATTATCAGCCGAAAAAATGCAAGTCACGATGGGAAGTCGTGTGAAAATGGTGATCACAAGGCAGCTTGATGGAAAACTTGAAAAAGGAATGACTGAATTAGAGGTAGTTGGCATTATTCCCGAAAATCGTTATAGTCGTGCAGCGGCTTTTGTCTCTTTAGATTTACTGATTGATATGGAAAACTATTATGATGGATATCAAAGTGATGTTTTTGTGACTTCTACTGGACAATTAAATCCACCTAATCATACGTCGTTTGCGCGAGCCCGTATTTATGCAGACTCACTGGATAATGTTGCTCCATTAGCATTTAAATTACGAGAAAAACATATCGAAACACGTACCGAGGCTAATGCAATTGAAAACATGCAAGCGATTGATCGAGTGCTTAATTTTATTTTTAGCGTTATTGCCATTACGGCAGTATTGGGATGTATTTTATCATTTACCGGGTCATTTTTATCGAATATTGAACGTAAACGCAAAGATATTGCTTTTATGCGATTACTTGGATTTCGCTCGAAAGGCATTATGCTTTATTTAATTAACCAAGCAATGATTTTGAGCTGTTTCGCTTTTATAATCTCTTGTGGGCTGTTTGCGGTAGGAAATTGTGCTTTTAATTTAGTTTTAGGTAAAAATTTACTTTCACAATCCGTTGTGAGTCAATTACAATTTTATCATCTTATTATTGCATTTTTAGTGACTTTATTTATTTCAGCGGGCATTGTGGTTATAGGAGGGCGACGTGCTATTCAAATTCAACCAGCAGAAAGCTTACGTGAAGCATAATTATACCCGATTAGCTTGTTGGGGATTGGCTACAATTAGCTTACTACCGGCATTAAGCTTTGCTGAACCTTGGGATAGTAAATTGTATAATCCCAAGCCTGCAAAAGATGATGTGATTTTACCGATGCCATGTGACGGTAGTTTAGTGATGAAAAAGGTATTTACCCCTACCAATAAACCGCTAGATGATGTCAAAGTCATTTTAGGAAGCAATCAAAAAGAGCTCGGTTTTGCCGAGTATGCCACGCCCAATTATATTGCTGGTAGCTTTTCTGACTCAGGTAAAGAGCGCTATTATTTGATAGGTAAATATGAGATTACCGCATTGCAATATCAATCCGTCATGAATGATACTTGCCCAACTCCTAAAGTGAATCTTTCCTTTCCTATCACGGATATTAGCTGGTTTGATGCGATTGCTTTTACAGATAAATATAATCGTTGGTTAATTGAAAACCAGTCAAAAATAAAATCAATTAATTTACCTAATGGCTATGTCCGTTTACCCAATAATACGGAATGGGAATATGCCGCGCGTGGTGGCTCAAAAGTGACAGAATCGGAATTTAGAGAATCACGATTCCCTATGACTAAAAATCTCGAAAGTTATGCGTGGTTTTCTGGTGCCAAGTCTGCTAATGGTAAATTGCAACTTATTGGTAGGTTAGATCCTAATCCCCTAGATCTGTATGATATTTTAGGTAATGCGAGCGAAATGATGTTTGATTCGTTTAGAATGAATAAACTTGATCGCTACCATGGCCAACAAGGCGGAATGATTGTTCGTGGGGGCAGCTATTTAACGCCCGAATCTTCAACTACCAGTGCTTTTCGTACTGAAAAGCCTTTCTATGATGATGAAAGTGCTTATAAAAGTAAAGATGTTGGATTTCGCTTAGTTTATACAACTGAAGTGATGAATTCGAACGATAAAATCAAAGAGCTAGACAAAGAATGGAGTCAATTAGGTAGTGAAACGGACAGCGCAAAAAATGGTAATGTTGTCAGCGAGCTTGAAAAAATTACTAAACAAGTTGACGATGAAAAAACAAAAAAAGAATTAAATCAACTCAATGCTCTTTTACGTAGCGCTAATCAAGCTCGTGATGAGCAACGAGATCGTTCTATACAATCGGCATTACAATTAGGTGCATTTTTGTGTGCTAATGTTTCAGATTTGAATGGCAAGTTTGAGTATAATGATAATTTATATAAAACAATGATTAATGAAGTTTGTGATCCAAAAGAAACAGATACTTTGGATGATGACAATATGTGCTCAAAAGTGAAGCTAGATAATTTAAAACAGGTTGTTGATGAGTCTAAAAGTGCTCGGGACTTTATATTGAAATATTATTCCGATACGATTGTTAATACGGCGTCAAATTATGAGAAAAATACGATTAATGATCAAGTTAAATCAACACAATTTATTCTAGAAAATAGCGGCAAAGCGAATATGAGCGATTATTTAAAACTCTATTTCAAACATATTAATCAATATATTGAATCGGGAAAGATCGAGCGAACAGCTTGGCTACAAACGTGTAATGAGATAAAAGGAAAAAAATGATGAATAAAATTATAGTAACGCTGACTTTATGTATATCCCTTATTTTAACAGGGTGTCAAGGCTCAGGAGGAGTAAGTTCTAGAAATGTTGACCCAGCATTAACAAAAAGTAATACGGCTAAATTTTTTAGCAAATCAGCTTGGCAATCTTGTGCTATCGGTGCCGGTTTAGGCGGTATTGGCTGTATGTTAGCAGGTGGAAAAACAGGGGTATGTCTTGCGTCTGCAGCGGTTGGTTGTGGTGTTATGATGGGGGCTAACTATTATCTAGACAGTAAGCGAGCTGAATATGCTGATGATGAGACGCGTTTAGATGTTTATATTCAAGACGTTCAAAAGAACACCTATGAAGTACAAGCGGTGACTGAAACAGCTAAAGCGGTATTAGATAAGAATTTAGCAACACTTAATGTATTAAATAATCAAATAAAAAATGACACGCTAAATAAAAAACAGGCACAAAATGATTTAACACAAATTGATGCAAATATTGCTTATTTAAGAGACAAATTAAAACGCATGAAACAAGTTGAAAATGATTGGGTTTCAATATCTTCTGAAGAACGACAATCAGGTGTTAGAGTATCAAGACTGGATCAACAAATCAGTCAATTACATAAACAAATTGCAGTACTTGAAAATCAAATTAATCTTGTGACTAAACAACGTTCAGCAGTTAAGGTTAGCTAATTATGAAAAAAAGATATCTTCTATTACTCAGTCCATTTATTTTTTTAGCTGGTTGTTCAACAACGCCAGAACAGTGCGATCCGACTAATACCAACATTGGAATAATGGATAAGATCAGCTGTAATTATTCAGGCAATTATCAGGCTCGAATTGATCAGAAAAAACAAATTCTAGAAAATGAAGTAAGAGCTAATCAGCAGTTTAAAGAGATTTATGCCACCATCGAGAAGCAAAAAAATGCCACCTCGTTAAGCATTAAACAGAAAAAGGCACAGCAGCAAAAGTTGAAAACGGATTTGACTAAACTGACCAATGAAGTAAAACAAAAAGCCAAAGGTCGTGACGACTTGCAGGCTCAAGTAAAAGATATTGAACAGCAACTAAATAAGGTCAACAATTCAAATAGTTCTGAACTTGAAAAACAAGTTGAGCTTGAAAAGTTAAATAAAAAGCTGCAACAATTGCAAAAAGCACTGAATATATAAATATATTTTTATGAAATCAATGTTTAAATAAAACAGAAGCTAAATAAAAGGGAATGAATTAGCAATGCAGCGAATAACAAGAATTATTTTTGATCATAACCATTCTGAAAAGATGCCTTTATTTGATCAATATAATTCTTTGTTAGCATTGCTAAAACCGCATTTAACTGAACGTACTTTTTCGATTTTAGCTATACCAAGGTTGATTGATGATAATCAATACATTGGATGGTACAGCCCTTTAGAAGGGCAGCCTATCTTATTGAGTGAAATTAGCGATCAATCACATAAAGCTAAGATAGAAAAAACGTTACAAAATCGTATTAACGATATTGAAGCTACGGTTAAGTTAATGTCAATCACTGCTGAGCAGCAGGCATTTATTTCATCATGGTTACCTAGAATTAAAAGTTTAGGTAACTATATTTATGTGATTAATGATGACCCAGTTATTGTCAATACCTTTGAAGATCCCATTTTACCTGCACCAGTCCCAGTCATTCCACCAAAATCATTTTGGCGTTGGTGGCATTTTTTACTTTTAGCCTTATTAATCCTTGGTTTATTGGGTATTCTTTGGTATTTATTTTGTCCATATGGAAAAGAAAAGCCAGTGATTGCTGATGTGGAACCTGTCATTACTCAGCCTGTTGAAGAAAAGAAACCCGATCCAGTTGTTGAGCCACCTAAAGAGGAACAACCCGTTGTAAAATCGGAACCTGAACCGATACCAGAGCCAGCACCTAAAAATTGTATTACTCGTGAAGAAATTGCAAATAATACTGACAAGCCTAAAATGGTTATGATATTTGACAATTCAGCATCAATGTCATTGACATTGATGGAGTCTCAAGCCTCCATTAATCAATACTTAAATTCTGATTGGTATTCAATGACCGAACAAGAAGCTGATGCATACGAAAAACGTATGACACGTTTACCTAATCGTTTATCAAGTAGTAAAAAGGTTGCATTATCGACGATTGATAAAATACAACCCGATGTTAATATTGCGTTAGTTACCCTTTCTGCTTGCCCTGCTGCACAAACTACCTCTTTTTATCATTATGAAAATAGAGGTAAGCTAAAAAATAAAATTAATCAGTTAAATCCATTAGAAAATAACAGTGCAACGCCTTTATATAGTGGTGTAAAACAAGCTAGTAAAATGCTTGATGGCGTAAACCATGATGATTACATCTTAGTAATTAGTGATGGCGAAGATAATTGCACCAAAGCGAATATTTGCACTTTAGCCAGCAAGATCGCAGCTCAACAACCCCGTCTAAAGATAAATATTGTCGATATTGCTGGACAACATAAAATTGACTGTGTAGCGGAAAAAACAGGAGGTAAGGTTTATATCGCTCAAAATCCAACACAGATAGTTAAACAAATGAATAATGCCGTTTCGAATATGAATATTAGTAAACCGATATGTGAATAATTATTTACAAATAATACTAGATAATTGAATATCTCGTTTTTGGTATCGTAAAAACGTTTCAAGTTACTGCAATTTTAGTATAAGAATAATAGTCAACTGCAAGGAATTAAATCAATAATGCAACGAATAACGCGGATAGCCTTTGATTATAATAACCCAGAGAAGATATCTCTATTAGAACAGTATCATTCCTTACTATTATTATTAAAATCACATTTAACCGATCGTACTTTTTCGATTTTAGCATCACCAAAGCTAATTGATAACAATCAATACTTAGGGTGGTATACCAACCTTGAAGGGCAACCACTTTTACTTGATAGTATTGCTGACAAATCGTATAAAAATAAGATAACCAAAACGTTACAAACACGTATTAATGATATTGAAAATGCTGTTAAGCTAATGCCATTAAGCGGTGAAGAGCGAAGTTTAGTTTCAGCATGGCTTCCAAGAATTAAAAGTTTAGGTAACCAAATTTATGTGATTAATGATGAACCGGTTATTGTTAATACCTTTGAAGAACCGGTTTTACCTGCAGTGGTTCCCGTTATTCCACCAAAGCCATTTTGGCGTTGGTGGCATTTTCTACTTTTAGCCCTATTGCTTATTGGTTTACTTGGTATTCTGTGGTATTTATTTTGCCCATTTGGTAAACAAAAGTCAGCGGTTCGCCATCCAATGGCAGTTGTTGTAGTAAAGAAACCTGAACCCAAACCTGAACCTAAACCAGAACCTAAATCGACCCCTGAGCCTGTTAGTGAGCCAAAAGAAACTGTGCCAGAAGAACCTACGCCAACAGTAATCTCTGAGCCAAAACCAAAACCAAAACCAAAACCAAAACCGGTGCCACCACCAGCACCAAAGGTAAAAAATCCACCTAACTGTGTAACCAAAGAAGAGATGAACAAAGATCCTAATCCATCTAAAATGGCAATAGTATTTGATAATTCACCATCGATGACAGTGACATTGGATGAATCGCCATCAGAGGTTGAGCGATACTTTGGATATTTGTGGGATGGTTATGGCCGTAATATGTCAGAGGAAGAAAAAATCAAATACGAAAAGCGTATGACGCGCTTACCAACTCGCTTATCAGGTAGTAAAAGTGTAGCAACTTCTAGCATTGACAGCATACAACCGAACATTGATATATCGCTAGTAAGCTTAACGAATTGCCCAGCAGCCGATGTTTCGCCATTTTATAAGTACACTAATCGCGTGTCACTAAAGCATAAAATTAACCAATTAACACCCTCTACAACAAGCGGGGCTGGAACACCTTTATATAGTGGTCTAGAAAAAGCCAGTAAAATACTAGATGGTATAAAACGTGATGATTATATTCTTATTATTAGTGATGGCGAAGACAGTTGTACAAGAAATAATATTTGTACTTTGGCTAACTATATTGCTGCACAAAAACCACGATTAAAAATTAACATTGTTGATATTGCTGGCGAACATAAAATAGATTGCATTGCTAATGCCACTGGAGGAAAAGTCTACATAGCCCAAAGTCCACAAGATATGATTAAACAAATGAACAATGCGGTCTCAAGTTTAAAAATCAACAGGCCAATATGCCAATAAAAACAAAATAGGGAGGGATAACTACTGTAGGTTACCCTCCCAAACAATCCTTATCATCAACAAATTTGGCTAAAATTTATTGAAAATTACATTGATTTTATTTAATTTAAAAAAAGCTTCAACCCACAAAGTAATATCTCTCACGTCAAAGTTTAACCAAAGCTAGTCTTAACAACTCTTTGCAAACTGCTTGAGTTTAAATCTCTTTCAAATGCGATTAAAAAAATAAAATAGGAATTTATTCCTAAAAATGGATAGCTCACTATTTAATTGATTATTTTTTATTTTAAAATCTAATAAATATTGACTAATCTTTTAATTTTTATCTATTTAATTTTATTATTGTTTTTTAATATTTCCTTACTATTCTTTGCAAAAAATCCCATCCGGATTTTATGTTTAACGGCTATACTTATATATCAACTAGATTTATTTGACATCCTATTAATATTATTAACAGCGTTGTTGCTATTGGTATTTTCATTGTAGTACAGCGTTATTGTTCTAGTTTTAAAACGCATGGAGCATCAATACTAAAAACTTGGTACGCCCAATAGGGATTGTTGGGCGTGCTAACCACATTTTATTAGCAGCACCTTCTCAAGATAGAAAAAGACAAACACAATATCCTTTAGGTAGGAAAGCTAGTTTTTATAAAGGGGCATTTTCATAAAAAAATAACCCACAAGACATCAACAAAATCTCAATCTCCCTATAATTAACAAAACTTTACAAATATTTAACAAAAAAACTAGCGCATTATTACTCAACCGGTTATAATTTAATCGCTTTAAAAGCAAGGGAAAGCTCGTCAGTCGAGCGGTTAATTATAAAAAGTGTAAATAAAACAAAAAATTACTTGACAGGATGATCGAAATGCGTTACCATGTATGGCACATGGCACATGGCACATGGCCTGCCAAACCTATGCCTTAAATCTTTTTCAATTTCACCGTAGTCTAAATCAGACACAGTTCTTATTTTCATCACCGAAGTCATTTCGCGTAGCGAAATCGACGCCGTCATCGAGGTTTTTTCAGGCGATGTTTTCGGCGGGTTCTTCGGCAAAATTATCGTCGATATCCAAGTGGTTATTAAGACCGCCATTACTATCCAAACCGCCATTATGGTTTAGACCTTTATTGTTATCTAAATCGGCATTATTCTTTGCGTCATTGTTGTTATTGTCATATACGCAGGGGGTAGAGGCGTTAACGGCACATACATCAAGGGTTATAGAGGGGAGTGCGCCGTATTTAACGTTCGACGGTGGTCGAACAAAGGCAATAGATACAGATAGTTTATTGTCTATTAAGTTGCGGGATGGTACAAGGTACACACCGTCAACTAATCCATCAAGTGCTACAAATCCAATAAGATTACCTTATGCAGGAAGTACTTTGGGAGATATAGATATGTTAATCCCATCATCAGTGAATTCAGTGAGTTTAAGTGATTTAGTCACTAGGTATAATTATTGGGGAGATGATGATGGGGATGGACAGGGAGCTAATGGAGTAACGGCTACAGGGAGTATATCGGTATCGTTTAGGGATAAAAATGGCAATACCGTTAGTCGTAGTGATACATTAAGTATTTGTGGTGCTCCTTATAAGGTAACATTAAGAAGTACAGGAGGAAGTTTAACTACCCAGTATGGAGTGCCAAGGAGTAGTAATTTTAGTGTTCGGATGGTGTCATATTATATCAATCCGTATGATGGTGTTTGTCACTTTGTCCAGTCCGCAAGGCCAATTCTTACTTATGCTTACGCAGGCCATGGCTGGGATTCATCAGGATCAGGTAAGGGTTTTTTAACTCAGTCAACAGATTATGCATCTTACAACCGAAATTTTCCTACAACGGGTGCTGATGGGTTGTATTTTGACTTAGAGATGCCTGCTGGAGTCGATGCAAGTCAGTTGACGTGGTCTCCGGTCACTCGTAGTGGAATAACGGCTACAGTGACAAGTGTAACAGCTAATGAATCATGGATTCCTAGTGTTGATAGAGGAAAAGTTGTCGCACGAGTTAAGTTAAGTGGTCCTAGGGCCGATAGTACTCAGATAAATTCAGGTAATCCTAGTCCTCTAGCTGTCCCCTCTTTGCCACAGACCTTCGAGTTAGTCGGTAGGGATAGTCGTGGTAATGGGGTGAGGTATGGATTTGTGTTACAGAAGTGGTTCGTCCATCGCGGTGATAGACGGGCTAGTCGGTCTGGCCAATACAATTGGTGTGGAAGTTTGGGTTATCGTTTGCCACAAGTAAAGGATTTAACCACTGCAACCAGTATTAGACGTAATGAATGTTACAAGCGTAGCATAGGTGTTGGGCTTTTCTCTGAGTGGGGCCGCATGAGCTACTATGGTGTGGGCTTCTCCGGCTACCTCTACTGGACAGACAACGTGCCAAACCGCGCTGCCCATTCGTGGGACGGCCAAGTCTACAGCCCCGTAAGCAACGACCCCAATTCGGGTGTTTGCACCACACCTTAGTTATTAGCGTTTAGTCCTTAATCCTTGGGCCGCGGGGGTGGTTATGGTGCCTGAGAGGACAATCTAACAAAGAATAACGCCCCCCGCGTCAGTTGGGGCGTTTTCCCTTAGGGTTGCGCTGTTGCGGTGAAGCCACAATCGCGCCGCCCCCGCCGCCGGCGCTGAAAGCGTGGTCGGCAATCCTAGTGATTACGCTGTAGCTATTTTATTCACCCAAGCTCAAAACGTCCGAAACCACCGCACCCAATCCATCCTATTCCCCAAAACAAAAAAAGGCCTGATTTTCCGCCAAAAATCGGTCAGAAAAGGTATTGATTTTATTAAAGTTTTTTTGGCTGTTTTTTATCCAAAAAACCTCACCAAAACCATTCCCCAAAACACGCCACCAAAAGCTCAACTTTATACGCTTAACAAAACTTTACAAA
>NZ_JBXSQG010000014.1:0-64808 GCF_057063545.1 Gilliamella sp. X-23 | reverse complement strand
GAATATATCCATTATTATAATCATAGAAGAATTAAATTAAGCTTGGACAAAAAGAGTCCTGTTCAATATCGGGAGTATTATTTTCCAGCAGCTTAGTTTTTTTGTACAACTTTTGGGGTGCAGTTCACGCCACTTATTACCTAAATCCTCCTAAAGGCGCTTGTACTTATTCTGCCAAGCCCAACTTATATTTAAGTAATAGTCGCAAACATAATTGGGGTGGGTTGAATTATTCAGGGCCACCGAGCGAATGGGACGATGCAAAAGGCTTTAAACGTCAAGATTTAAATAATCCAGCATCAAACTTTCCAACCATGGGGGCATATGGGCTATTTTTTACCATGGATATGGTTGATAGCTTAGGTAGTGAGATGACATTTGACAAGTCACCAGCAACATCGGGCATTGATTTAACTATAACGGGCAATGGTAGTATTGCCAAGATTCGATTAGTCGGACCCAAAGAGGGGGCTAGCGCCGCCGAAGCAGCAACCGCAGTACCGACGACCTTTTTCTTATATTCCGATAAAGCCAAAACTAATAAAGTATATAGTTTTACCATTAAAAAATGGTTTATCGCAAGAAAGAATGATAATGGTAGTAGTTATAGTTATGCTCAGGCTGAACAATACTGTAATCAGTTGGGCTATCAAATACCTACAGTTGATCAACTAACTAATGCTAATTCTCAATATTGGAATCAAGGTTTAGCAGGTCAGGGTAATAATTATCAACGTCGTATTGATGGAGGGCTATTTTCAGAATGGGGAGAAACTTATAGCTATGATAATATTAACGATGGTTACCCTGGTAGTAATTTCGCAGATCGTCGAACTTATTGGACGCAAAATACACATAAACCTTCTTACCAGCCCCTTATCAATCTTCAAGTATACTCTAATATGGGAATGGTTAGTACTTGGGGTTACACGAGTGATGGCACGATATGTGTAAATTAAAATGTCGATATAATATTATGAATAATAAAACAAATAAACATAAGCAGGGTGTGATTCAAGCCATACAAGCTTTTGTTAAACAAAAATTGGCTAATGACTTTTCCGGTCATGATATGGCGCATATTGAGCGCGTGGTGAGATTGTCCGAGCAGATTTTAAAGCATGAACCAAAAGCGAATGGCTTTATTGTGATTGTTAGTGCTTATTTACATGACGTGATTGATGAAAAAGTGGTTGATGATGTGAATCAAGCTGTCATGGAGTTGCGTGATTATTTAATATTACAGGCGTTAACCGATAACGAAATTAAAATGATCTTTGACATTATTGAAAATATGTCATATCGAAAAAATATTAATCAGAAAAAAACATTATCATTAGAAGGGCAAATTGTGCAAGATGCTGATCGGTTAGATGCATTGGGAGCAATTGGTATTGCTCGCACTTTTTATTATGGTGGCAATAAACATCATATTATGTACGATCCTGATATTTCACCACGAACTACATTGAATGAAGATAATTATAAACAAGCCAATACCGTTATTAATCATTTTTATGAAAAACTTTTTTTGCTTAAAGATAAAATGAACACCCCGATAGCTAAAAAGCTCGCTGAGCAACGGCATCATTTTTTGGTTCAGTTTGTAAATCAGTTTGAAAAAGAGTGGCTAGGTAAGAATTAATTAGTCGCTGTTTTATTTTTTATAAAAGGTAAAGTGTGGGCAATGATTTGGCGACTGCAAAACGGATTTTAAACTATCTGGCTCAGCGCTCTCTGACTAGAGAGCGCTTTTACGATTAAAACGGTATTGGTGCACCGACAAGCCATAGCACAATAGGTAATGTGATTAAGCTTAATAATGTACTAACTAAGGTTGCACTTGATACCAGTTCTGGATGAGTGTCAAACTGTACTGACATGAGTGTTGTATTGGCGGCACTTGGCATGGCAGCTAATACGATTAAGATTTGCTTATAAATCGGCAAAATAGGCATAAAATAGACCATGCCAAATGCGACTATCGGTGAAATGATCATTCGGGTTAGTAATGAAAATGAAAGTTTAGGATAATCTAGTTGTTGGATCTTGATTTTGGCTAATTGCATTCCCAAAATAATCATAATGACAACGATTGATGAATCGCCAATCATGCCAATGGATGTCATTATGGATTTGGACAAAGGAATATGGCACAACTGAAAAAGCATACCTAATAAAGCGCCATAAGCTACTGGCATGCGGATAACTTTATTGATGACATCTTTTTGACTGACAATATCACTACGGGCACTGCCTTTTGCTGCGTAATAGATGCCAACTGTGCTCATTACAAATTGTTGCAATACCATCATAATCACGCCAAGGTCAAATCCCACGGAGCCAAAAAAGACTAACAGTACTGGGGTACCATAATTCCCATTATTCATAAAACACGAACTTAAAATCATGGCGCAGCGCTCTTTGGCTGAATATTTCATCATTATAGACCAAATGGAAATGATAAGGACTAATAAAAAACAGAGACCAAAAATATAACAGATATAAAATAGATAATCGGCAGTTAACGTATGCGTATAAAATGTTTTAAATGCCAAAAATGGGGATAGTACATAAAGTGACATTTTTGATAGATTAGCAACATCAAAATTTAAGGCTTTTTGTGCGATAAACCCGACAATAAAAATAGCAAAAATGGGAAATAAAATAATAAAAAATTGCATAAGTTATATCTTTTGTAGTTAATTTCATTAATTCATTGAATCAAGAGCAATAATGATTGATTCTCGAAGCTTTTGACAAGTATCATCATCAAGTGCTTGGTTGTGTTTATCTGTTAGAATAAATAGATCTTCAATATGTTCACCGATAGTTGCAATTTTTGCACTGCGTAATGATAAGTCTAAGTTAGCAAATATTTCACCTACATAAGCAAGCAACCCCGGTCTATCAAGTGCAATGAGCTCCATATAAGTTTGGCTGTCATTGAAAGCAGAAAGAAAGTTAACTTGAGTGGGTACTAAAAACGATCGTAACCGTTGTTTAGGTGGTTTAATGGTTACACCTTTATAAACAGGTTGCTGTAGTGCTTTGTCAAGAGCATTTACTAGGCCTTGATTCCGATCTTCTTGCACTGTTTGTCCATTAGGATCTAATACAATGAAAGTATCAAGTGCAAAACCTTTTTTATTCGTAATGATAAGCGCATCGTGAATCGTTAAATTGTGCATACTTAGCGTATTACAAACAGTTGCAAATAAGTAAGGTCGATCTGGCGAATAAATAAAAATTTCACTGCCACCATGATATGGGCGAGGGTTTATGGCTACCAATATTTTGGTCAAATCGTGCTGTAATAAAATTTGTGTATGCCATACAATTTGTTCTTTTGTATAACGAAGAAAGTAATCAAAACGATAGCGTTGCCAAAGATCTTTAATGATCTGTTCATCATAATTTTGATTAACTAAAATGGCTAATGCTTCTTGTTTATTTTTACGTGCTATACTTCGTTGCTCAGGAATTTGGCGGATATCTGAATCAAAGGAATTTTTTGCATTAAGGTAGAGTTCACGCATTAAACTTTGTTTCCAACTATTCCACAGCGTTTCGTTTGTTGCACAGACATCCGCAACTGTAAGGCAAAGTAAATACTGTAAACGACGTTTACTTTTGACAATTTGAATAAACTCGTTTATAACGGCAGGATCTTGTAAATCGCGACTTTGCGCTGTTACCGACATTAGTAGGTGATAACGTACTAACCAAATAACTAACTCGGTATCTTTGGTTTCTAGTCCGTGTAATTGGCAAAATTCTTCAACTAGATGTGCTCCAATTTCAGAATGATCACCATGTCGTCCTTTACCTATATCATGAAATAACCCTGTAATAACTAATAATTCAGGTTTAGATAATTTAGCAAAGACTTTTGCGCTATTAGGGTGTTTTTGTTTGCCACTTTCTGTTTTTAAACTATCGAGCTCAAGCAATAAGCGGATGGTGTGTTCATCAACAGTGTAAGCGTGAAACAGGTCAAATTGCATCATGCCAGATATCTGTTTCCAGCCCGGTATATAGACCGAAAGTATGCCATATTTATGCATGGGCAAAATTGCTTTTTCAATTGCATCTGGGTGTTTGATAATTAACATAAAAAGCGATCTTGCTTTAGCATTTTCACAAAGTAAATTAGTTAGAGATCGTCTTGCTGAGCGTAATTGTCTAATGGTATTAGAATAAAGACCAACCACTTGAGGATTAAGCAATATTGTATAAAAAAGCTGCATAATCATGACAGGATCTTTTTTAAAGATCTCATCATCTCTTACATCAATGAGTTTGTCTCTAATTTGAAAATATTCATCGATATCATAAGGTTTATTTTGTGGACCATGCTCAAGAATAGACTCATAAAACAGTTGTAATAGCATTTGATTGAGTTCAGTAATATTGTGAGCAACACGGTAATAATCATGCATCATTTTTTCTACTGGTGTGTTACCTTCACCTTGGTAACCTAACATATTGGCAATGCTAAGTTGTCGATCAAAAAGCAATCGGTTATCATAACGAGAGATCACGCAGTGCAAAGCAAAACGCATTCGCCATAAAAATTTACGACACGTTTTAAAGTCTGCAATATCTTCAGGGGTTAAATAGTTGAAATCGGACATTTTTTGCAAAAATTCCCCACCAAAATGGCGAGTTGCGATCCATTGAATGATTTGCATATCTCGCAAACCACCAGGACTATTCTTTAAATCAGGCTCTAGATTATAAGAGGTACTGTGATATTGTTTATGACGTTCTTGTTGCTCTTGAATTTTGGCTTTATAAAAGGCACGGGAAGGCCAAATTTTATTGCTAAAAATTTGTTTATGTAGTTCATCTAACAGTAATTGATTACCCGAAATGAGCCTTGATTCAATCAAATTAGTCATTATGGTGATGTCATTTTTCGCTTCTTGTAGGCAAATTCTTAATGTCCTAACACTATGCCCTATATCTAAATGTAAATCCCATAACAAGCGAACAAGATCACCAATTTGTTTTTCTATTTCTTTATTTAACGGATAATCACTAAGAACCAAAATATCAATATCTGACAATGGATGTAATTCAGCCCGTCCATAACCGCCAACGGCAACTAAAGCGATACGGTTGCGTTTAAAGAATGAGGAGACATGTTTAGGTATTTGGTAAAAACACCATAATCGATCAAGTAAACGATCGATAAATTGACTACGTAAATGTACTAGCGTATCAATATCAACTTGTTGCTCAAATTGCACCATAGACCATTGTTGAAAAGCTTCAAGCTGTTGCTTTAGATAGGAGATATTTATCTGTTCATCGCTGAAATCAAGCGGTGATACAGGGTAAAATAGATGTGCTTTAGTCATGGTCATATTATCAAATCAAGATAATTCAATAGCCATATCCTTACCCGATTTTCAATGAGTGTCAAGCTACTGTTAGAATAAGACGACTATTTATGACCGATAGTTGTCATAAAAAAGGAACAATAATTTGCTCCTTTTTAAAAAAACTTTCAAGAAAATATAAGTTTTAGTATAAAACCTATAAGGTAAAGTCACTTAAATCGTCTTCATTCATTTCAGCATCAATCTGCCCAACTAAGTAAGAGCTCATTTCGGCTTCTTGTGGCGCAACTTGCACATTATCAGACACTAGCCAATTATTGATCCATGGAATTGGATTTGATTTAGCTTCAAACGGCAATTTTAGCCCAACTGCTTGCATGCGAATGTTGGTGATGTATTCGACATATTGGCATAAAATGTCTTTATTCAAACCAATCATTGATCCACCTTCAAATAGGTATTCAGCCCACTCTTTTTCTTGATTTGCCGCTTGCAAAAAGAGGTCATAACATTCTTGTTCACACTCTTTGGCTATGTCCGCCATTTCAGGATCATCTTCGCCACTTCGTAGTGTGTTAATCATAAATTGTGTGCCAGTTAAATGTAGGGCTTCGTCACGGGCAATAAGTTTAATGATTTTTGCATTACCTTCCATAAGCTCACGTTCTGCAAAGGCAAAGGAACAAGCAAAACTAACATAAAAACGAATAGCTTCGAGTGCATTGACACTCATTAAGCACAAATAAAGTTTCTTTTTTAGTTCGCGTAAATTAATGGAGACCGTGCGATTATTGATGTTATGTTTACCTTCACCAAATAAATTATAGTAACTTGCGTAACTAATCAGGTCGTCGTAATAACCTGCAATGTCACCGGCACGTTTTTGTATTTCTTTATTGGTGACAATATCATCAAAAACGACAGATGGATCGTTAACAATATTACGAATGATATGTGTATATGAACGTGAGTGAATGGTTTCTGAAAACGACCAAGTTTCTACCCATGTTTCAAGTTCCGGAATAGAAATTAGAGGTAATAATGCAACATTGGGACTGCGCCCTTGAATGGAATCAAGCAAGGTTTGATATTTTAAATTACTAATAAAAATATGTTTTTCATGTTCAGGCAATGCGGCATAATCAATACGATCTTGAGAAATATCGACTTCTTCAGGGCGCCAAAAGAAAGATAGTTGTTTTTCAATTAATTTTTCAAACATTTCATACTTTTGTTGATCATAACGCGCAACATTTACCGGTTGTCCAAGGAACATGGGTTCTTTAAGCTGGTCGTTATGCACATGCGAAAAGGTACTGTAATTCATACTCATAAAAGAACTCCTACTAATTTATCGTTGCTTTTACCGCTACCTTTCGACAGTGTAAAAGGTAAATGAGTGGGGGGATGATTTTCCCCTCATAAAAATTTTATTTTAGTATATTGCCATTTAGGTTTTAATAATGGTTAAATCTTACAAGCACCACCTTCACAACCATCGTCACTGTGTGTTGTTGGAATAATGTCACCTTGAATATCTTCAGCACCATCGCGTGTATTATGATAATAGAGCGTTTTCACGCCAAATTTATAAGCGGTCAATAAGTCTGATAATAGCTGTTTCATTGGTACTTTATCATTTGGGAATTTAGTCGGATCATAATTCGTATTAGCCGAAATTGATTGGTCAACAAATTTCTGCATAATTCCTACTAAGTGTAAATAACCAGTATTATTTGGAATTTGCCAAAGTAATTCGTAGAAATTTTTCAGATTGTTATAATCTGGAACTACTTGTTTTAAAATACCATCTTTAGACGCCTTAACGCTAATGAAGCCTCGTGGTGGTTCAATGCCATTTGTTGCGTTAGATATTTGTGACGAAGTTTCTGATGGCATTAATGCTGATAAAGTTGAATTACGAAGCCCATGTATTTTAATCGATTCTCGTAGTGATTCCCAATCATAATGTAAAGGCTCTTTGGTAAGAGTATCTAAATCTTTTTTGTAAGTATCGATTGGTAAAATACCTTGTGCATACGTTGTTTCGTTAAATAATGGGCATGCTCCCTTTTCTTTAGCAAGGTTATTGGATGCTTTTAGCAAGTAATATTGCATGGCTTCAAAAGTACGGTGAGTTAAGTTATTAGCACTACCATCAGAATATTTGACTCCATGTTTTGCTAAATAATAGGCATAATTAATAACACCAATACCTAATGTTCGACGATTTAATGAGGAATTGCGAGCAGCAGGCACAGGGTAATCTTGATAATCAAGCAGTGAATCAAGGGCCCGTATTGCTAAATCGGCTAATTCTTCAAAGTCATCTAGTGATTCAATTTTACCTAAATTAAAGGCTGATAATGTACAAAGTGCAATTTCACCGTGCTCATCATTAACATTATTAAGGGGTTTGGTAGGCAATGCAATTTCCATACATAAATTCGATTGGTGAACAGGCGCTAATAGGGCATTAAATGGGCTGTGGGTATTACAGTGATCGACATTTTGGATATAAATGCGTCCAGTCGATGCGCGCTCTTGCATTAATAGAGCAAAGAGTTCAACGGCTTTAACTACTCGTTTGCGAATATTGACATCTTTTTCATATTGGTGGTAAAGCTTTTCAAATTTATCTTGATCGGCAAAAAAGGCATCATAAAGCCCAGGGACGTCTGATGGACTGAATAAAGTAATATTTTCGTTGTTAATTAACCGTTGATACATTAATTTATTGATTTGTACCCCATAATCTAAATGGCGAACACGGTTTTCTTCTACTCCACGGTTATTGCGTAAGACTAATAAGCTCTCGACTTCTAAATGCCAAAGAGGGTAGAAAACGGTTGCGGCTCCACCACGCACACCGCCTTGTGAACATGATTTAACCGCAGTTTGAAAATATTTATAAAAGGGAATGCAACCAGTATGAAATGCTTCACCACCACGAATTGAACTTCCTAAAGCGCGAATTCTCCCAGCATTGACCCCAATTCCTGCACGTTGCGATACGTATTTTACAATAGCACTTGCTGTTGCATTGATTGAATCTAAACTATCATCACACTCAATTAATACACAGGAACTAAATTGACGAGTAGGTGTTCGAACACCTGCCATAATTGGGGTTGGTAGTGAAATCTTAAAGGTAGACACTGCATCATAAAAGCGTTTTATATAGCTAAGGCGTGTCTCTTTTGGGTAATTGGCAAATAAACATGCTGCGACTAGAACATATAAAAATTGTGCACTTTCATAAATCTCTCCAGTAACGCGATTTTGTACCAAATATTTTCCTTCAAGCTGTTTAACTGCGGCATACGAAAAAGACATATCTCGCCAATGATCGATAAACTTATCCATTTCCGCAAATTCTTCTTGAGTATAATCTTCAAGTAGATGTTCGTCGTATCGTTTACTTTCTACTAACTTTTTGACATGCTCATAAAGAGATGGTGGTGTAAACTGGTTAAAGGCCTTTTTACGTAAATGGAAAATAGCTAAGCGAGCGGCTAAATATTGGTAATCAGGAGCATCTTGAGAGATAAGATCGGCTGCAGCACGAATAATTGTTTCATGGATATCTGATGTCCGGATTCCATCATAAAATTGAATATGAGAGCGCAATTCAACTTGTGATACCGAAACATTATCTAATCCTTCGGCTGCCCATGTAATGACTTTATGGATTTTATCAAGATTTATTGGTTCTTTTTTGCCGTTTCGCTTTGTGACAAGTATTGATTTATTCATTTTTCATTCACTGTAATTATGTATTCTTGTGATAGCTATAGTAATTGATATTTATCAAAATATACAATATATAGTACCTATTAATCATTTAATTACTATATATAGTGTGCTTGTTAATCGGTAATGCTGATTTTATTAACGAAAATCAGGTTTTATTGATTTTAAAAGGTACTGTCAGTTTTTATTAACAGTCCCATAAAGATAGGTACAAGTGGAAAAAATTAAAATATTGTATATGATAAGATCTACCTATGAATAGATAGATCCTAAAATTTACACGAACATTGACAATACTTTATCTTCTAGGTACAGAGACGCATATGCCATTTTTATTTTCTTTTTCTCTATCGCGACAATGATATATACCATTATAAGTATGTATATCGCAATACTTTCCTTTCCATGTATCCCATAAGTAGTACCGCCTAAAACTATTTGATTGGTTTTCATGCGGTGCCAAAGAACCAGGGTAAATCTGTTGACCCAGATCGCCCCATTCACTAAATAATGTTCCTATTTCACGTGTATATAACGCTACTTTGTTATTACCACTTAACATCACATTACTTACTTCGTCAGCATGACTTAAGCGATAATGACCACTTTTATGTGAACATGCTGCAATTACCTCCGTAAGCTCGTCTCTCATAGAGAGAGGCTCTTCTTTATTGTTATACGTTTGATTCCAAGCGTCAAACCATTTGGTAAGGGTAAATGAGTATTGAACTATTGTATTTTTTGTTTGATTTCTTCCTTCAATGACAACAGTATATCCAGAGTCAGATCCCATAATATATTGCCAAGCTTTGCCTGGATCTTTTGCATCAACGGTATTGAAAGCTATCGTGACAAAATTAGTATTATTGGTGACATTAACTAGTGCACTGCCTTGCTTAACTGTCCAAATGTAGTTTGAAGCGATGCCCTGATTGGACAAGAGCAAATCAAATTTAGCACCATAAAAACCTGTAGTTGGGAAGTTTTTTGTTGGATCAACATTCGATTGATGTAAGAAACCATATCTTGGATCCCATTGATTTTTTTTACTTCCTGTAATTCCTGATGGATTTAATGAAGGTCTAGCATAACAGACAAAAGCATCATCTAATATGGTATACGTTTTAGAGGGATGAGTGATGACATCCACATTAGGATAGGTATTGCTATTAGGGATACCATACTGCGAAGATAAAATTAGATCAGCAGATAATTTTATTTTAAAAGGCGCATACATACCTTCTGTGGATAAGCTACAAAAAGTATCAGTATCTTTAGGGGTAAATTCAATGAGTTTATTATTTATGTCTGTATAATACCAAGTCATACTAACTTTTTGTTGCCCTTTGGGTACAAGTGCTTCTAATTCGTCTCCATCGGGATCAAAATATTCATGACTATCTGGCTGTTTTATTGGTGCCGCATCGATTTTATTTTTAAAAGGGTAATTGTGTTGAATAGGTAAGTATTTTACTTCATCTCCATAATAGTTTCTATTGTCTACAGTTAAACCAAATAAATTCAAATCATCTATTCGCTGCTCAATTATGGGTGATAAAGATGGTTTTATTCCGTGAATAACCTGAGTTGTTTGAGAGCTAAGACTTGCATAACTTATTTCGGAAAATTGCGATAAGATTGTTGTATATATGACTGATTTTAAATGTTTTTTTATTACTGCTTGATTCATCTTTGAATTCCTTTTCATCATTTTTTATCCTAAAAGAAATTAAGGAAATTACTAGATGATGACTATATTTTAAAAGTCGCCGATTTTAGATTAGGCCGTGATATTTAGTCAAATGGTATCTTTTTTAAAGATTGCTAATTGACCAAATTTTAGTTGATTAATTGGATTGCTATGTAACAACATGAAATTAAACTTGATTTTTTTTAGACTTATAACGTTGAATTGGACTTGCTTGGTTTTGTGCATCTATCCATGCTAATTTATCGGCATAGTTTTTTTCTGCCCCTCGTGTTGTAGGCCGGTAATATTTTGTATTAGCCATTTCTGGTGGAAAGTAATTTTCACCTGCAGCGAAAGCATTAGGTTCATCATGAGCGTAGCGATACTCAGCACCATAACCTAAATTTTTCATTAAGTTAGTTGGTGCATTACGCAAATGTTCGGGTACATCATAATCTGATTTAGATTGGGCGTCACTCATTGCTTGTTTAAAAGCAAGATAAACAGCATTACTTTTGGGTGCACAAGCCATATAGACAATTGCTTGTGCAATTGCACGTTCTCCTTCAGCTGGACCAACTCGGGTAAAACAGTCCCATGCTGCTAGTGCCACTTGCATCGCTCTTGGGTCAGCATTGCCGACATCTTCTGATGCAATGGCTAATAACCGGCGGGCGACATAGAGTGGATCGCCACCAGCCGAGATAATCCTAGCATACCAATAAAGTGCAGCATCGGGTGCTGAGCCTCGAATCGATTTGTGGACAGCTGAAATTAAATCATAAAAACGGTCACCTTGGTTATCAAATCTAGCGCTGCGTTCACCCATTACTTCCTTGAGTAGTTCAGGGGATAGCTCTTGACCATCGGACATGTCAACCAATAGCTCAAGTGTATTAAGAGCACGCCTTGCATCCCCTCCTACAAATTCAGCAATCTGTTTTTTGGTTTCTTCGGGCAGCAAAATATTTCGGTTACCGTAACCTCGTTCGGGATCGTTCATTGCCTGTTGTAAAATCTGTTCAATGTCGTAGTTGGTTAATGATTTTAGTAAATAAACTCGTGCACGCGATAGTAAGGCTGAATTGAGTTCGAATGATGGGTTTTCGGTCGTAGCGCCAATAAATGTTATGGTGCCATTTTCAACATAGGGTAAAAAAGCATCTTGTTGGCTTTTGTTAAAACGATGAACTTCGTCAACAAATAAAATAGTACGAATACCGGCTTGTTGATCAATTTTAGCTCGTTCAATCGCTTCGCGAATATCTTTTATACCGGATGTAACGGCAGACACTCGTTCAACTTTTGCATTCGCATGGTGAGCAATAATTTCTGCTAATGTTGTTTTACCGGTACCTGGTGGCCCCCAAAGAATCATTGAGTGTAAATTACCAGCTTCAATGGCTTTTGGTAGCGGTTTATTTTCACCTAGCAAGTGAGCTTGTCCTATATATTCAGATAAGGTTCTAGGACGCATTCTTGCTGCTAACGGTTTAAACTCATCAGTGGTAAATTCAAAAGACATACTCGGCATGGCAGGTCATTATCCAAATTGATAAATTGAATCTATTATATACTTGTTATTTAATAAGTGAAAAAAGAAAAGAAAATATCTTTTCCCATCAGAATAAAAACGTTAATATTTTGAACTAATTTAGTTACTGGACTTTATTTAAGTTGTTAGATGAAAAGTAAGGATTGGGTATGAAGAAGTATTTATTGTTAATTGGGTTATTGGCGAGCTTATCAGTATGGGCTGGTGATAAAGAAGTATTACAACAACGTTTAGATAAAATTGAAGGATTTTATGCAAGCTTTTCTCAAAAAGTGAAGACTGAAGATAATCAACCTGTGCAAGACGGTAAAGGAGATTTATGGGTTAATAGGCCTTACTATTTTAATTGGACAATGAATGAGCCAGATGAAACTTCAATTATTTCTGATGGAAAAAATATGTGGGTGTATACGCCAGCGGTTGAGCAAGTAAGCGTAATGGATTTAAAAAAAGCGGTTGATAATCGTTTAATGTTACTTATTACTGATAGCCACAATCCAATTTGGGATGTTTATCAAGTGACTCGCAAGCAAGACTCATTTACACTTAAACCGACGGATGGATCTAATCAAGATTTTATTATTTCTGTATTACCTACAGGTATGATTTCAAATTTCACTATCATTGAAGAAGATGGCCAACGTAGTTTTTATGATTTGTCTCATCAAGTACTAGGTAAAGTGGAACCGAATAAATTTAAATTTACTCCGCCGGCAGGTGTAACAATTGATGATCAACGTTAGTTGATTTTCTTTTGCTCAAATTTAATTTGTTGTGACCGACTTCTTTGTTCTATGCTAGAGTTATCACTGTGATTAAATTTGAGCCATGATTTAGAATAAAAGAAATTATTCAGTCACGCCGTTTTTGAAAATGGATAAATCTCTAAATTGATTAATTTCATTACATGTGGGTTTACCATTAACCAGTTGTATAATCAGATCAATAAATTGTTCTAATAATTTATCCATTTTGATGCCATTTACTAACTGCCCTGCATCAAAATCTATCCAGTGCTGTTTTTTATGAGCTAAAGCTGAATTAGTTGAAATTTTTACGGTTGGCACAACTCCACCATAAGGTGTTCCTCTTCCTGTAGAAAATAACACCATATGGCAACCAGCTGCAGCTAATGCGCCTGTTGCAACTGCATCATTACCGGGTGCAGATAATAAATTTAAGCCTGTTTTTTGGAGTCTATCACCATATTCTAATACATCAATAACCGTACTATTACCTGCTTTTTGCGTACAACCTAGAGATTTGTCTTCTAGTGTAGTAATACCTCCTGCTTTATTACCAGGAGAGGGGTTTTCGTAGATAGGTTGATTGTATGACATGAAATATTGTTTGAAGTTGTTAACCATATTTACGGTTTTTTCAAATATTTGTTGATTGACACAACGAGACATTAAAATTGTTTCCGCGCCGAACATTTCTGGAACTTCTGTTAGTACACTTGTCCCCCCATGCGAAATTATATAATCAGAAAATTTACCTAATAGAGGATTAGCTGTAATGCCAGATAGGCCGTCAGAACCACCACATTCAAGCCCAAATTTAAGTTCACTTAGTTTACCTAATTGCCGTTGATCTGATTTCATTATTTGGTAGATTTCAAATAAATAATTGACACCTTGTTTTATTTCATCTTCAACTTCTTGAGCAATCATAAAGCGTACTCGCTCGCTATCATACTCTCCAAGACTTTCTTTAAAAGAATTGAGTTGATTATTTTCACAACCTAAGCCAATGACTAAAACTCCGCCTGCATTAGGATGTTTAACCATATCTTGTAATATAGTTTTGGTTGTTTGATGATCACAACCTAATTGTGAACAACCATAGGGATGAGAAAGTAAATAAACACCATCAAAATTATATGATTTTTGTAAAAGTTCTTGAGAAATATCGGCTAAAAATTGATTACGAATCTGTGCGGCAATACCATTAACACAGCTAACTGTAGGAATAATCCAAAGCTCATTACGGATACCAACATCTTTATTTTTTCTTCGATAAAGTTTGACTTCTCTATCACTAAATTGCGTTGAAATATGTCCTATAGCCGGTTGGTATTGATATTCATTAAGTGCACCAAGATTAGTTTTTACATTATGCGTATGAACATGCTCACCAACTTGAATCGCTTGTGTGGCATGGCCAATTGGAAAACCATATTTTATAATATTTTCACCTTGTGCAATTGGTTTTATTGCTATTTTATGACCGGCAGGGATATCTTGTAATGCAGTAATTTGATGTTGATCTACCAATAGTTCACTAATGATTTTATCGCCTTGATGTAATTGTTCTAATGCAATAATGACATTATCATTATCATTGATTTTAATTGTTTTTTTCATAGCTAATTCCTATAAATGCTCATTTCCGCTACGTTTGGTAGCGGAAAAAATTGGCAGATTGTTATTGTTTTAACTGATTTTTATGACTGATTTGAGTCGAGCACTTGGATCATCTCGCATTTCTTGGAATGCCTTTTCAGCATCAGCTAACTCATATACATCGGTAATGATTTTTTTGACATCACATTTTCCTGAACTGACTAAATCAATTAATTCGATAAAGTCGTTTTTTAGGGCATTGCGAGATCCAAAAATATCCAACTCTTTTGTTTGAATTTGGGTAAAGGCAAAATCTAACTTTTGTTTGCTTACACCAACTAAACCAATACGTCCTCGGAAAGCTGCTGCATCAATGCAGTTTTGGAAAGTTTGTGGTAGTCCTGCACATTCAATGCAAACATCAAAACCGTCATTTTGAGTGAGTTTTTTTACTCTTTCCTCAAAATTTTCTTTATCTGTTCGAATAACACCTTTTGCACCTAGTGATAATGCCTTATCTAATCGTGATTGCATTACATCACTTACATAAACTTCAGCACCTTTTAATACAGCAGCCATAACTGCAAATAAGCCGATAGGTCCGGCGCCAACCACTAAGACTTTATCTCCTTTTTTTACTGATGTTCGTTGAATGGAATGATAGCTAATACAAAATGGTTCGATCATGGAAAGTGTTAATGCATCTAATCCTTTACCATCATAAATACGTTCAATTGGTATACTGTAATATTCTCTAAAAATACCATCGCGTTGTGCGCCAAGTGTTTGATTACTTGTGCAGCAATTAACAAATCCACGTCGACAAGAGTAACATTGACCACAGTTGAAATAAGGATTTGCTGTAACTATCATGCCTTTTTGGATACCATGATCATTGTCTTGGACTTCAACAACTTCGGCCGAGAATTCATGGCCAGGAATACGAGGATAACTGGCATAAAGGAAAGTCCCTTTATACGTTCCCATGTCTGAACCACAAATCCCACCATATAATACTTTTAAGATCGCTTCTCCTTTTTGTAACGTTGGTTTTTCCATCTCTTTAATTTCAACTTTTCCTGGTTCTGGAATAACAATATATTTCATTTTAGGCATTTAATTGACTCCTAATGTTTAATTGTTTGGAATATAGTTTTTAATATCGTGGGATAAAATACTTTTCAAATTTTCCGTTACTAAATCAGTTAATCCAGTGACGTTATTTAAATCTTCTCCCCAATGCTCTGTCATTTTTAAGACATTTGTGACTAGTGTTTTTACATCATTTTGATAAAGAGGTTGCCATTCATTAAACTTTGCTAATAAATGAGCATCATCAGTTAATGAAATAGTTTGACCTTGGTACTTTCCACGATAAAAAGCAATAAGTGCAGCTAATGAAAAAGAAATATATTTGGGTGGTTGGTTAAATTGTTTACTATAGGTTAATAACTGCGGTAACAAGCGAGTTTTAAATTTCGTTAGTGAATTTAGTGAAATAGATATTAATTCATGTTTTATGAATGGATTTTTAAAACGTTTTAATACTTCATCTGCAAATTGTTTTAGTTGTTCTTTATCCAAAGATAGCGTTGGGATAACTTCTTGGTTAAGCAAATTTTTCACAAACGTTTCAATTTGCAAATTATCCATACATTGTCCTACAGTGCGTAGTCCTGCAAGATACGCAACGGGAACCATTGCTGTATGGGCGCCATTTAAGATGCCAACTTTTCTTTCTTTGTAAGGTTTAATATCATCAACAACTAAAATATTTAGGTCTACTTGATCAAGCTTTAATTTTTGTTTTAACCAATTTGGTCCTTGGATAACAAATAAATAGAAGTATTCTGCTGTGTCTAAAAATCGATCTTGGTAACCTAGTTGTTGTTCAAGTTGAGTGGCTTCATCCTTTGGGTAACCTGTTACAATACGATCTACTAGCGTTGAGCAAAATGTATTACTTTCGTTTATCCATGCAATAAAGCTATTACTAAGTTGCCATAATTTTGCATATTTTAGTACCAACTCTTTTAGTTTTTCGCCATTATAATCAATTAGTTCACATGGAATAATGATTAAACCTTTATCTTTCTTTCCGTTAAAAAATTTGAATCGATGATGCAAAAAACAGGTCAATTTAGCAGGAAAGGTTGTTGGTGGCGTATCGGTAGCTTTATCTTTCTCGCTAAATGCTATTCCTGCCTCAGTGGTATTTGAGAAAATAAATTCTAAATCAGGATTTTGTGCACATTTTAAATATAACTGATAATCTTGATATATCAATATTTCGCGATTAACTGAATAGATAATTCGAGGAGTAGCAATAGCATCATCTTGTTCATTAAGACCTCGAATAATCGTTGTATAAAGTCCATCTTGTTCGTTAATTGAGGGGTGATGGGTATCAATAGGCCTGATAATTGTTACACCACTATTGAAGTCTGTTTTTTGGTTTAGATTATCAATGATCCAATCGACAAAAGCCCTTAAAAAATTACCTTCACCGAATTGGATAATCTTTTCAGGGTAATTTGGTCCAGAAAAATTAGATCTATTTAATTGTTTAACCATGGTATAGTTCTCTTTAATTAATTTATTAGGTAGTAAGTAAAGAGAACTATAAAAGAAGATACAAAGTAGTATTTATTTTTTTAATTGTTTCGTGTTGAATATAAAATTTTTTTGTTTTTTATCTGTTTTTTATAGCTAATGTTCGACCAATTGACTCTTGCATTGATGTTTTTGCTGTATTTAAATGACGACACAACGCTGCGATGGCCGCTTGTTCATTTTTTTGTAAAATTGCTGTTAAAACAGCAATATGCTCTGATACGGCAATACTATTACGTTCTTTTAGATTGCTGTTATCCCACTGATAATGAAAATGAAATATGACCGAAATTAAATCAAAAGACTGCATGAAAAACGGATTATCATTACAAGATAAAATTAACTGATGAAAATCACGATCAAGTGTTGAAAAAAGAGTATATTCATCTTGTATATTTTTCTGAAAATTTTTATGACGTTGTAATAATTCTCGTGCTTTTATCCAGTTGATATGATTATCTGGTTGAGCCATAAATGCTTTAAGTGCAAATATTTCTAACACACTCCTAAATTCATAAAGTTTTTCTGCATAATCTTTGGCAAATGTAACTAATTCCCATTCCCCTTTTTTTATATTATTAATAAGCCCGTAGTGTAAAAAACGTAATAAAAATTCACGTACCACAACGGGATTTACTTTTGTATCTTTAGCAAGTTGGATTTCGTTAAAATTATCACCAGGCAATAACTTCTTATGATTTATTAAATGGTAAAAATAGGTTTCAAAATTTTTATCTTGTACCGCTCTTTTTTCAAAAGTACAGACTATCTTATCCTCATTTGTTGGTTCTCGTAATAAATGGTATTCATTATTATTAAACAGTAGGATTTGTTTTTTGCATAAATGCTCTAGTACTGCTCGGATAGTTGTTCTACTAACATTAAAAGCCTCAGCCAGAATTGAAATAGAAGGTAATGGAAAAGATAATATTTTGTTATTAATGCAATCAATAAATTGATTAATGGTATTTTGCCTTAATGCTTGACTTCTGCCCATATTATTTTCTCAATAATGTTATTATAATAATAGGAGTTTAAGAAAATCCTATCGAATATTTTTAATAGGATTTTCTAATAAAATGGCTAAGTTATAAAGTAGATTGATTTTCTGTAATCGGTTTAATATCTTTTAATACAAGTGAGTAGACAAGCGCGCCTATTGCACAAGCGCAACCTGAAACCACTAGGGCATACATAAATGAGCCTGTTGCGCCAATAATGTATCCTGTTACAATTGGACCTAATATTCCTCCGCAATTTGAAACCGTATTTTGAATCCCTCCTAAAACGGATGTCATATTTCTTGGTGCTACATCGCCAGGTAGGCACCAGATAGCTGAACCAGCAAAGGCAAGACCAATATATGAAATACAAAGTAAAGCCATCATTATGGTTATAGAATCAACTAAGCCAGCAAATGAAATTGAGGTTGCAATTAACATTCCTCCGACCAAATTACATTTTCTAGCAAGATTGATATTATTGGTTTTTATGTAAATAAAATCAGTTAACCACCCTCCA
The DNA here is from genome assembly GCF_057063545.1 of Gilliamella sp. X-23. Classification (NCBI taxonomy): domain Bacteria; kingdom Pseudomonadati; phylum Pseudomonadota; class Gammaproteobacteria; order Orbales; family Orbaceae; genus Gilliamella; species Gilliamella sp. X-23. The sequence continues at coordinate 45,983 of NZ_JBXSQG010000014.1, read as the reverse complement.
ATCCATTGTCCAATTATACCACATAAAGGCGGTAACATAGCCAAAAAGCCCATTTCTGTTAAACTTAAACCTCGTTCTTTCATTAAATAAGTAGGGAACCAAGTAATGAAAAAATAGACTGCATAATTAAGCATAAAAAATCCAATGCACATAGCAACCACATTGCGATACTTTAATAATTGATACCATTTCATTGGTTGTATGGTATCGATCCCTTCTTTTTTGATTTGGCCGTCACGAATATATTTTAATTCTGTTGCACTAATACTTGGATGTTGTTCTGGATCTCGGTAAATATATATCCACCAAACAACCCAAATAAGACCTAAAGCTCCACAAATAAAAAACGCCGCATGCCACCCCCAAGCAGCAATAATCCAAACAACAAGAGGCATCGCAAATGCCGTGCCGAAACGTGAACCACTATCAAATAGTGCAGTTACGCGTCCTCTTTCTCTATCAGGGAACCATTTTGCGGTTATTCCCCCATTACAAGGATATGCTGCAGCTTCTCCAATGCCCATAAACACCCGAGCAAAAATAAAACCGATAGGGGAGGTTGCTAATGCCGTTGCACCAGTTGCTAAAGACCACCAAGTTACCGACCCTGCAAGAGTTTTTCTTTGCCCAAAACGATCTGCAAGGAAGCCAGCAGGAATTTGACAACAGGCATAACTTAAGAAAAATGCAGACATGATCCATCCCATTGCTTCAGGTGAAATATCTAAATCAATCGCAATAATAGGTGCAGCTGCAGACATGACAGTTCTATCTAAATAATTAATCACAATAGCAAATAACATAAGTATTGCTATGTGGAATCGAACACGACTATTTTTTTTAGGCATACAAAACCTCTTTCTATAAATTATTTAATAATATATTCATTTAGTTATCTTAGTCTGGGTAACAATCATAAAGATGACTAACGAATAAGTCATTTCACTAAAATGGCTATATTGATAGTAGAGAAAAAATTTATTTAGATAAGGAATTGTTTGTTCGATTGTGGTCTGGATAATATTTTTCTGTTTTTAATTTGTTTTTTTATTTTTTCATCGTTTATATTACATCTTGGTTAGTTTTAATATATCTCCCTTTTTATAAAAAATTTATTTTATTTTCATATAAATAATTGATATTAAATATTATATTTTATGGTTCAGATGTTTTTATTAGTAAGAATATTAAAATAATTTTGATGTTGATCACATTTATCCAATAAACCTTTTAAAGCTAAATTTTTAGCTCTGCATACTCAATTGCAGTGGTTCACTCTTTATAGGATAAATTATGACAAGTGTATTTTATAATAAGCCGTCTTATTGGTTTGCTTCCTGTTATAGTTTTATGAATTACGCTACAGGTAGTTTCGTTTTTTCGTCTTATGCTATGCTAAATAAGGAGACTGGTTTAACGGTAAAACACACTGGCATTATTTATTTAATTATTTTGTCTCGCTCATTCTTATGATTGTGGATGGTGTTTATCACGATAAATTAGTACTGAAAAAACAGCTTATCTGGTTTCAAAGTATTATTATCACATTAGCAGCGCCTACATTAATTTATGTTTATGAACTGCTACTAAAGCATAGTTTTTACGTTGGTGTCATATTTGGTAGTTTCTTTTTAGGCTTTGGTTGGATTGTATTAATGGGGTTAATTGACTCTTACTGTGAAAAAATCGCCGCGTTTTTGGTTTCTACTTTGGTCAATGTTGCACATGGGCGTGTATCGCTTATGCAGTAGGAACCTTTATTGCCGGTATGTTAATTAGTCTTAATCCACAAATTTTTGGACTGCATCGGGTGTAGGTATCTGCTTTATGCTACTTAATCTCAATTTTAAACACGATTTAAGTCAATCATCAGAAGCTGTCTTCCAAAAAAACAAGCTAAGTTTTAATGAAATTATATCAGTCTTTACACTGAAAAATTCTGGATATTTGTTATTTATATGCTTGGAACTTATAATATTTATGATCAACAGCTATTCCCTGTTTATTTTATTTAGCAGTTTGACTATATCAATGATTGTTATCGGTTATATGGCATATTAAATTCGTTTCAAGTTTTTTTAGAAACGGCGGTCATGTTTTGTGTTACGTGATGTTGTTATCCACATTTATTGGGATGATGAAAAAGTACCATCAGTCGAAAGCCCAATCGATGATTTTTTCTGTAATGATTTTGGCGCACGGTGTGATATTAACTCAATGCCAATTGTGGTCAATCCAACAGGTGGATTTAATAACTATTTTAGAATGCCGTTTAATAGAAAAGCGAGGATTGAAATTCAAAATGAACATGAAGCAGATTTACAGCATTTCTTTTTAACTATTAATTGCCTTAATGCTTAAAACATTTGAAGTACTACTTTATTTTCATGTTCAATGGCGTAACGAGTAACTAATTATGCCGAAGATTATGTATTATTAGATAATATCGAAGGCTATGGCTATTATGTTGGTACTTACTTAGGATTAACAGCTTTGGATTGTTACTGGTGGGGAGAAGGGGAATTTAAGTTCTATCTTGATGATGATAGTCAATATCCAACTCAACATTCAACAGGCACTTTACTGAAAGAAGTGCTGAGCTATTTAGTTGAAGTAGACTCCAAATCGCAACAGATTTGTTTGTGTTCTTATGATTATAATATTTATCTTAATTATTCTTACTATCCGATTAATGCTATTGCACAAGACTTTCAAAGTATGGCTCATACATTGTATTAATGTAATTGATGACTTACTTAACTTTAATCAATTAAAAACCATGCATTTTTTATCAAACCACAAAATATACGTCACCACTAGACCTATGCTTTACCAAGTAATAACGTATTATCGATTTGCATTTTTCATAATGCGTGCTTTATCAACTTGCCATTGACGTTCTTTAATATCAGTGCGTTTGTCGTATTCTTTCTTCCCTTTGGCAATACCAATTTTTACTTTTGCCCATGCGTTTTTCCAATATAAAGAAAGGGCAACAACGGTATAACCTTGGCGATTAATTTGACCAAATAATGAATTGAGCTCTCGCTCATTTAGTAGTAACTTACGATTACGCATTGGTTCGCAAATAACATGCGTCGAGGCGACATTTAGCGGTGTAATGGTTGCCCCAAACAGCCATGCTTCACCGTCTTTGAGTAGAACATAGCTATCACTAATATTGGCCTTGCCTGCTCGCAGTGATTTGACTTCCCAGCCTTGCAGGGATAAGCCCGCCTCGATTTCTTCTTCAATGAAGTACTCATGGCGTGCTCGTTTATTTAATGCTATGGTTGCTGAACCTGGCTTGTGTGATTTTTTCTTAGTCATAATGTGCGTTATTATAGAGTTACGTGATATTATATGCTACTAATTTTATTTTTTTATTTTATTATTATGGCACATGTTTTTCACGAAGTTATCGAACCTTATTCAATTGAGCAAATGTTTGCTTTAGTCAACGATATTGAAAAATACCCAGAATTTGTCCCTGATTGTATAGCAACAGGTATTATTAGAAAACAAGATAACACTATTGCTGCATTTATTGAGGTTGAAAAGTTTGGCTTTAAAAAATCGTTCACGACATTAAATCAAATCAATGAACCTAATTCAATTGATATGAGACTTTTAGATGGTCCATTTAAACAATTATCGGGGCAGTGGCAATTTGTTGAAATTTCTGAAAACAAAAGTAAAATCAGTTTTAATTTAAATTTTGAGTTCAAAAATAAATTATTAGGTATGACTTTTACCCCTGTTTTTAAAGAAGTCATGACAGGTATGGTTAATGCGTTTTCAAAACGAGCAAGGCAGATTTATCAAGATGATTAATATTCAAGTTGTTTATGCGTTACCGAATAACTCGACAGTCATTGATTGCAATGTCGACGAGCAAACGAACGTCTTGCAAGCAATTACAAAATCCAATATCTTAAAAATATGTCAAATAAAATTAGATGAGCATTTAATTGGCATTTATGGAAAGCGTTGTGGTCTTAATGAATTGGTTAAAAATGGTGATCGTATTGAACTATACCGTGCTTTAATCAATGATCCTAAAGAAATAAGACGAAAAAAAGCGACACAAAAAAATCATCACTAAAGGCAAAGGAAACCGAATGCATAATATGCTAATTGAAAAGATTGAAACTTTATGCAAAAAACGTGGTATTAAATTGACAACGCAACGTCGAACTGTCTTAGACATCATGTTAACGGCTAATAAAGCAATGAGTGCGTATGATCTTCTTGATCTACTTAAAGTCAGCGAACCACAAGCTAAACCGCCAACAATTTATCGTGCGCTTGAATTTCTACTTGAGCAAGGCTTTATCCACAAAGTGGAATCTTCGAATAGCTATATTATCTGCCCACATTTTCAAGACCCAGAACATATTTCTATTTTATTGATTTGCGATAAATGCCAACAAATTATTGAAAAACACTCTGAGCAAATCGAAGAACAGCTAAAACAGCTTGCGCACCAAAATCAATTCTTAATAAAGCATAGCGTGCTTGAAATACATGGACTTTGTCAGCAGTGTCAACTTTAATTATTGTCCTTTGGTTAATAAATATTGTTTGCGATACTATTGGGCAAATAGCGTTCAAGTATGCGGCGATCACATCCCAAAAAAAGCAAGGCTTATATTATTGGCAAAAATTATTTGGAAATTTCTGGCTTTGGATCGGCTTTAGTGCTTACTTTCTTGGGTTTATTTTTTGGTTGGCGTTTTTAAGTCAAGTGCCATTATCGGCAGGCATTTTATTGGGATCATTTAATATTATCACAGTGATGTTAGCTGGGCGGATTTTATTTAAAGAACACCTTACTTTGTTCCGAATCGTGGGGATATTTTTTATTACGACTGGTGTAGTATTAGTGGGGCTCACTTAATGAAAAAATTTTACATCATCGGTTTTATTTTACTGCTATTTTTTGACACCTTTGGGCAAACTAGTTTTAAATTAACCGCACTATCAGCCTTGCCTTTTGAAGCTAGTTTTGATTGGTTAGTCCGAATTTTTACTTATGGTTGGGCTTACTTAGTTATGCTGGGCTATACAGGGGCTTTTATTACTTGGATGGTATTATTAAAAAAAGCACCAGTAGGTCCTGCGTTTGCGGCTTCTCATTTACAAGTGGTTACAGTTATGCTGGTATCGGTTATTGTTTTTGATGAACAAATTACCATCACTCGGTTGTTAGGCGCGTTATGTATTATTATTGGCATCATTTTCCTTGCCTTAGCGGAGCAAAGATTGCAGCGTAAATCCTAGTTTTTTTAGCTTCTTGTATCGAAACTTATACTTAATTATAAAAAAATAAGCGATATTACTTTGTGTATGAAGATGAAGTTGAGTTTATTTAGGCGAGTGAATAACTGCATTGGTTCCCAATCTAACTATCAGACATTCCTTATCTATTTTTGCTTTGTAAGACAAATTATGTGTAAAAATAGATAAGCGAATTTAGGTTTATTTAGTTTCGTTCTCGTTCAAGTACCACTAAATAAGCTTCTCTTTTCCAAAATAAAAATAAGCGACGCATGTCTTTTTCCATCGTAACAACTCGCCAACCTTGTTCTGCATTCTTATTTAAGGCTTCAGTAAATTTAACCTCATTAACATTAGCGTTACCCAAAAGTAACGAAGACAAAGTTCCTTCTTGAAAAACAATAACCTTATATTCTTTCATATAATTAATTCCTTAACTTTTTATAAATCATTATTTTTAATGATAAGTACCCCCAAAAAATGGGAAGGAATTATATACTTTTTAATTTTTTACTTTCAAGAGCATAATCAGTTTGTTTAAAAATAGATACGTTTAATCGATTTTTGTTCTATCAATTGTTAACTAATATATATACAATTAAAAAAATTAGCCAAAAAAACGTTCAAAAATATCATTGATTTTATTAATGTTTTTTAAATTGCTGTTTTCTTATAAAAAAATATTTATTTACACGTACCTAACAAGTTTTTCCAATTAAAGTTTCAATACCAAAACTAACAAAACATTACAAAACTTTAATAAAAAAAAGTGGTTATCTGCTTTTAACTAGTTATACTTTGAAATAAATAATCACTCAAATAGAGCATAAAACCAATATAAAACTATTGAAAATAAAATTCAAAAGTTACTTGATAGGTAGGACATTATGAAGAATTGTTTCAGTATCATTTTGAGCATCAAACCTCAGGTTTGCCAAGCCTATGTATTAAATTTATTTAATTATCTCTGTAGTCAAAAACAGATGGAATGCTTATTTTTATCACGAGACTTAGAGAAATCGCCGAGGTTCAAGTTCTTACCCTCCTTATCTCAGTTAGCCTTTGCGCCGTTGTCGTTATTGTCGTATTCGTTTGATTCGCAGGCGTTATCGGCGAAAACCACAAGGGTTATTGAGGGTAGTGCACCGTATTTGACGTTTGATGGGGGACGAACTAGGGCGACAATAAATGATGTATTGGCCATCACGTTGCCAGATGGATCGAGGGTCATCCCTTCATCCGATACCTCAAGTAGAACAAATCCAATGCTGGTAAGGAATATAAGTACTTTTGATGATATACACACGCTGGTGCCATCGGGGAAAAATACCATGAGTTTTAGTGACTTAATTGCTCAAGGTAATTGGGGGGATGATGATGGGGATGGTCAGGGTACTAATCGACCGCCTGTGGAGTATAGTGTAACGGCGACCGGAAGTATATCGATGAGTATTCGTAATAAGTATGGTAGTACAGTAAGTCGTAGTGATACAGTGGATGTATGTAAGGGGCCTTATGAGGTAATATTAAGTAATACAAGGCATAATTTAATGACACGGTATGGGGTGCCTCGTGCTTCTTATCTTGATGCTCAGGAAAAGACGTATTATATCAATTTGAATCAGCCTAGAGTTTGTTATGCAAGGCCATATCTTGGCGGTTGGGCTAACGTTGCTGGTATATGGAATACTTATGAGGGTTTTTTGGTTCAGTCAACAAGTTCTTCATCTTATGGACTTAATTTTCCTACTACGGGTGCTGATGGGTTGTATTTTTATTTAGCTGTAGGTGGTGGGACTGATGTAAGTAAGTTGAAGTGGGCTCCAGTCACGCGTAGTGGCATAACGGCTACCGTAACAATGGTAATTCCTAATGAAACTTGGATTCCTATCCCTGATAGGAGAGAAGTTTTCGCTCGTGTTCAGTTAAGTGGTCCTAGGGCAGATAGCACTCAAATACAATCAGATAATCCTAGTCCACTTAGTAGACCTAGTTTACCACAGGTTTTTGAGTTAGAGGGTAAGGATAGTCGAGGTAATGTGGTGGTCAAGTATGGATTTAAGTTGAGGCAGTGGTTCGTCAATCGAAGTAGTATAATAGATACTGTTTCAGGTCAAATAAAATGGTGTGGTAGTTTGGGCTATCGTCTGCCTAGGATAAAGGATTTAACCAATGCGAAATGTGGTGTGAATCTGAATTTTCCATGTTTAGGAGGGATTGATGGCGCCACGCCGTCGTCAGGTACTAATTATTTTCAGCGTCGAATAGGTGCAGGCTTTTTCACTGAGTGGGGTGGAATGAACAATTACCCCGATGCTGACTTCATGTTTTTCACTGGCTACTGGACGAGTGATGTGATATCTGACAATAAGTTTGATGTCAACTCGATGAATGGTTACGTCGCCAGATACGAGGACGGCGAACATCCAGCTGTTTGCATTACGCCTTAGTTCTTAATCTTTATGCGTGGGGACGCTTATGAATCCAATAGAGAGTAATATAACAAAGAAACAAGTCCCTGAGTTGCGGAGCCGAGCGGGGCTGGCTTGCCAGCCTTGCGCTTTAATGACTGAAATCCCCAAAAGCGCCTCCCGGCAGACGACGCCGAAGGTGTCATTGGCTGCGTAATGTAAGTCTGCGGTTACGCTAATCGTATCATCCTGATGCTTGTCTCTTCAAGGCCATTTTCGTTTTGCTATGATGTTCAAATTGTTCCTGATAAATAATAATACGCCAAACATTCCTGTGGTGTATTAATATGCTTTGCTGTCGGCATATGCTGACTCTGAGACGATACAATCCAAATAACCTTGAGTGTTTTTTTTGAGTTGCTTTTTTGTTAAAAGAGGACTAGTTGCCACTTAAAAAGCGGTCAGGAAAGGTATTGATTTTATTGAAGTTTTTATTTTGACGTTTTCAAGTAAAATCAAGCGTTTATACAACCTAGGCAAGATATTGATAGCTAACAAACCCATAAAATCATGAATAGAGCCCCTAATAACAACCATTTAGCTTGCAAAAAGTGGTCAGGAAAGATATTGATTTTATTTGTTTTTTATAAAAATAAAAGCACTAAATTTGCTTATCTAAGTTCTTTAGCATCTCAATAATTGGCCTATTGGCGTCTGGGAATTCGTCAGCATTGAGATCTTCTTGGTCAACCCAACGACTTGGTTGTCCTTCTTTAGCAAAAGGAACGCCATCCCATTCTTCGACTAAATAAGCATGGATGGTGATGTTGCGATCTTCATAACTGTGTTTAAAGACTTTTAAGAATTGGGCTTGATGGATGTGAATGTCGACTTCTTCGGCAATTTCGCGTAGTAAGGTTTGATATGGGGTTTCACCGTTCTCAATTTTCCCACCCGGAAACTCCCAAAAACCGGCAAGATGGGAATCTTCGCCGCGTTGGGTGATAAAAATTTGACAATTTTGTGAACGAATAATACCTACAGCAATTTCAGTATGTTTTTTCATAATTCTGTCTGTTTATCTTTAAATTTAGGGAAAGTAGAAGCTTTCCTTTTTTATTTAATCACCGACTTTAATCGGTGATTTAAACATCAATTTATTCGATAATACTAAATTTTTGTCTTAATTAACAGCACCATGACAATGTTTATATTTTTTACCTGAACCACAAGGACATGGATCGTTGCGTCCTACTTTGGATTGTGAGCGTACCATTGGTTGTGGTGCACTAGTTGGCTGCGCTTCACTTTCACCACTCATACCGGCTAGTGATTCATGGTTAGCTTGCTGCTTAGCCATTAATTTTTCCATTTCGGCAAGGCGTTGGCGTTCGGCTTCGTCTACTTCTTCTTGTGAGCGAATTTGTACACGGCTTAAAATACCGATAACGTCATATTTTAATGATTCTAACATGCTGGCAAACATATTAAATGATTCTCGCTTATATTCTTGTTTTGGATCTTTTTGCGCATAACCACGTAGGTGAATACCCTGACGTAAATAATCCATTGAAGCTAAATGTTCTTTCCAAAGCGTATCAAGTGTTTGTAGCATAACACTTTTTTCAAAGTGTCTAAATGCTTCAGCACCAGCAGTATTTTCTTTTTCTAAATATCTGTCTTGTGCCATTTGTAAAATACGTTCGCGTAGTGTTTCTTCATGTAGATTTTGTTCTTCATCTAACCATTTTGCTATTGGTAAATCTAAGTCAAAGTCTGTTTTTAGCGCCGATTCAAGCCCCGGAATATCCCACATTTCTTCAATTGATTGTGGTGGAATATATTGGTCAATTAGCGTATTAAATACATCGTTTCGGATTGAATCAATAGTATCTTTTATATCGGTATTATCCAGTAAGCCGTTTCGTTCACGATAAATAACTTTACGTTGATCATTGGCAACATCATCATATTCTAGAAGTTGTTTACGTATATCAAAGTTGCGACTTTCCACTTTCTTTTGCGCATTGGCAATGGCTTTAGTTACCCATGGGTGTTCAATGGCTTCACCTTCTTTCATGCCCAGTTTACGCATCATGTTACCTACACGTTCAGAGGCGAAGATTCGCATTAACGGATCTTCAAGTGATAGGTAAAAACGTGAAGCACCTGGGTCACCTTGACGACCAGCACGACCACGTAACTGGTTGTCGATACGACGTGATTCATGACGTTCTGTACCTAAAATATACAGCCCTCCTAATGCAATCACTTCTTCGTGTTTTACTTGCCAAGCTTGTTTGGCTTTTTCGATATCTTCTGGGGTTGGATTTTCGATTTTTGCTATTTCGCTTTGCCAGTTTCCACCCAGCATTATATCGGTACCACGCCCGGCCATATTGGTGGCAATAGTCACAGCGCCTTTGCTACCAGCATTAGCAATAATTTCAGCTTCTTGAGCATGGAATTTGGCGTTTAAAACATTGTGTTTAATACCGGCTTTTTTAAATGCTTGCGAAACAAGCTCTGATTTTTCAATTGATGCTGTCCCAACTAAAACTGGTTGACCGCGTTTTACACATTCTTGTACATCCGCAACAATTGCTTTAATCTTTTCTTTTTCGGTCATATAGACAAGGTCAGATTGATCTTTTCGTTGCATTGGGCGATTAGTTGGAATAACAATCGTATCTAAACCATAAATTTGGTTAAATTCAAATGCTTCTGTATCAGCTGTCCCCGTCATGCCTGCTAATTTTTCGTATAAACGGAAATAGTTTTGGAAAGTGATTGAAGCAAGCGTTTGGTTTTCATTTTGGATTTTAACGTGCTCTTTTGCTTCAACTGCTTGGTGTAAACCATCAGACCAGCGTCGCCCATCCATTGTTCTGCCTGTATGTTCGTCAACGATGATAATTTCATTATCTCTAACAATATAATCAACATCACGATGGAATAGGTGGTGAGCGCGCAGTGCGGCGTTAACGTGATGCATTAATACGATATTGTTCGGTGCGTAAAGTGATTCATCACCTTTCATGATGCCTTGTTTAATAAGTAATTCTTCAACTTTTACTAATCCACGTTCAGTTAAATTTACTTGGCGTGATTTTTCATCAATAGAGAAGTCTCCATCCCCTTGGAACTGATCAGAGTCTTCTTTTTCTTGACTGGTTAAATAAGGAATAATCTTATCAACACTAATATATCTGTCAGAACTATCTTCGGCTTGACCTGAAATAATCAGTGGTGTTCTCGCTTCATCAATTAAAATTGAGTCGACTTCATCGACTAAAGCGTAATGCAGTGGACGCTGTACTCGAGCATCTTTGCTAAATACCATATTATCGCGTAAATAGTCGAAGCCGTATTCATTATTCGTACCATAGGTGATATCAGCATTGTAAGCCTCGCGTTTTATATGTGCAGGCATATTTGGCAGGTTGATTCCAACTGTTAAACCTAAAAATTCAAATAAAGGGCGGTTATTTTCAGCATCTCGCTGTGCTAAGTAATCATTAACTGTAATAATATGCACGCCTTTACCGGTTAATGCGTTTAAATAGGCAGGTAATGTTGCTGTTAAGGTTTTTCCTTCACCGGTACGCATTTCTGCAATGCAGCGTTCATTGAGTACCATACCACCAATTAGTTGTACATCAAAATGACGCATGCCAAATACACGTTTACTCGCTTCGCGTACTACCGCAAAAGCCTCTTCTAAAATATCATCTAATTGGGTTCCAGCAGCAATTTTTTGTTTAAACTCCGTGGTTTTTGCTTTTAGTTCATCATCGGTTAATGCTTCCATGGTTGGTTCAAGTGCATTAATGTTTTCAACTCTCTTGCGCATGTTTTTTAGTACGCGTTCATTGCGGCTACCAAATACTTTTGTTAATAATTTTAATAACATAACTTTTCTCTTGTTTTTTCAATGCGGATATAAGGAATTAACCTTATATAAATATTAGTTCTATTTGAGTTATAAATGCATTAAGCGGTAGTGTTGGGCCCAGCTCTTATGCCATTATAAGGAGATAGTCGAATAACTTTACTGGATGAAAGTTCAATATCATTGGGTGTGATAAAGATCGCTACAATGCATTGTTTTTGTGCATGCGGTAGCGTTTGTGATTTTTTTCGATCTACTTCTTGGTTATCTTGCACAATGGATGCAATTGCAATAATCCCAATTTGCGAAACAGGAGCTTCTGAGGGAAGCGTTTCGTGTTGATACAAACTGAACCCAGCAGCAATTGCACCTAATAATAAGTGTGATAAAGCGGTTTTAATGATCAACCGTTTGTTCAGTTTTTGCCAGTAGTAAATGACGATCATAACGCAATATTTTAGCATTTATTACAAAAATAAAAAACATTTATTATTTTTTATAACTGCTTATTTCATAATGATTTTTATATGGTTGATTTTATTTATATGAACTAATTAATTAACCAATTTGTATTTTCCTTTATTAATTTAATTAGATAATTTACTGGCTTGTCTATGTATATTAAGTTATGTTTTGGTTTTTATGTGTTTTTTAGTAAAAAAATAAGATAATTATAAAGTGTTCTGGTATGATATTTATTAATAATAATTGGCAAATAATATTGATATGAAAATTCTCTTTGGTGTTCAAGGAACAGGAAATGGCCATGTCAGTCGTTGTAGAACATTAGCTAAAGCTTTGAAAATAGCTGGTGCTGATGTGGATTATATTTTTAGTGGGCGAGATCCTAAAGACTATTTTGATATGCAAGCTTTTGGAGATTATAAAACTTATCGAGGAGTCTCTTTTGCAACGCTTAATGGTAAAATTAATTTTCGGAAGACTGTACAACGAATACGAGCATTTCGGCTTATTAAAGATGTGCGTGAGCTAGATTTATCAAAGTATGATTGCATTATTAGCGATTTTGAACCAGTGAGTGCTTGGGCGGCGCATCATCAGCATCGAGAGTGTTTAGGGATAAGCAATCAGGCGGTATGTCAATATCTTAAGCCTAAAGAATATGGGCTGATTGCTAATGTCATTATGAAATATTATGCACCTGTTACAAAGCCGATTGGTTTACATTGGTTCCATTTTGGGCATAAATTACTACCACCAATGATTGATACATTCCAAACTATGCCAACAGAAGACGGTAATGTTGTGGTTTATTTGCCGTTTGAAGGCTTAGATGAAATCATGGCTATGTTAAAACAATTTCAAAATCAACATTTTATTTGTTTCCATCCTGATGTCCAGCAGTCTTATAAATATAGCAATGTATCTTTGCAGCCGCTTGGGCGAGATAGCTTTACTCACGCTTTAATTAGTTGCTCTGGTATTATTTCAAATACAGGTTTTGCCTTAATTTCAGAAGCTTTAGCGCTAGGTAAAAAGATTTTGACTAAACCTGTTTCAGGGCAATTTGAGCAAATTTATAATGCACAATGTCTGCAATCTCTTGATATGGCAACGGTTATGGAAAATTTAAACTGTATCAAACTTAAGTATTGGCTTGATTTACCTTCTCCAAAAAAAATAATTTATCCTGATGTGGCTACCGAGTTAGCTAATTGGATTGTTGCAGGTCAAAAAGAATCGTTACTTTCTTTAAGTGAACGGCTTTGGAGTCAGACGGTGTTTCCTGAAAATGTAAATAATCGTATTAAATCTTTAGGTTATGTATAAAGGAACAAAAATGATTTTAAGTATTATTGTGGCGATGGCGCATAATCGTGTTATTGGTTTAAATAACCAAATGCCTTGGCATTTACCTGCGGATTTAGCTTGGTTTAAAAAAAACACGCTTAATAAACCTGTTATTATGGGACGAAAAACATTTGAGTCTATTGGGCGCCCATTACCTAACCGTCACAATATTATTATTTCAAGACAAGCAGCAATAGGAGGTCACGCAACTCCGCATGTAAGTTGGGTGCAATCGATTGAGGCAGCTATATTGTTAGCTCAAACACGGCATGTTGATGAAGCGTTTATTATTGGGGGGGGAAATATTTATCAACAGGCGTTACCTTTAGTTGATCGGCTTTATTTGACTCATATAGATGCAGAACTACAAGGTGATACTTATTTTCCTGATTATTTGTCTGAGCAATGGCAAGTCATTCATCAGGAAAGTCATCAACGCGACGATAAAAATGGTTATTTGTACCAATTTGAAGTTTTAGAGAGAAAGCCATAAAGGCTAATTTTTTTGATTAAATTTGCCACTAAAATTAAAAAGTAGCAAGTTAATACATTAATTAACCTTAAAAACGTTTAGCTTCGATAACATCAGGTAGTTGTTTTATTTTATTGAGCACTCGATTTAACGAGTCCTGATCAAAAATTTCCATATCGACCTCAATAGTCGCTAACTGTTGCTTCATATCAGAGCGACTAATTAGACCAAGGACATTAACCTTTTCATTAGCTAAAATCGTAGTAATATCTCGCAATAAACCACTTCGATCGTTGGCAACAATTTGTACCATCATGGTATAGCTTGAGTTGGTACTATTGTTCCAAATAGCATGAGTAATTCGTTCGGGAGCGTGATTTTTAAGTTCTTGTAATTGTTCACAATCAGAGCGATGAATTGAAATACCTCGCCCTTGGGTAACAAAACCAGTAATTGGATCGCCAGGAATAGGGCGGCAGCAGTTTGCAATGGTGTACATTAAGTTATCAACACCTTCAATAATAATTTCGCAGCCTTTTTTACTGCTGGTTTTATTAGCATTTTTGGTTTGTATATTTGATTTTTGGGCAATCTGCTTTAATACGGCTTCATCTTCTTCCTCTGCTGTTGGTTTATTAAATTGTGCATTGATGAAATTAACTAATTGATTAATCCTTATATCACCACTTCCAATACCAGCTAGTACCTCGTCAAACGAATGGGCGTTATATTTATTAATTAAGATTTTTTCAACGCTTTTTATACTAATATTTAATGGTTCCAGTTCGTGTTCTAAAATTTGTTGTCCGGCAGCGATATTTTTATGTCGATCTTGTTTTTTAAACCAAGCTTGAATTTTTGCTCTTGCACGGCTACTGTTAACAAATCCGGTATTAGGATTTAACCAATCTCGGCTTGGATTAGGTTGCTTTTGGGTAATGACTTCAACTTGATCACCCATTTTTAAATGGTAGGTAAATGGTACAATTCGTCCACTTATTTTAGCACCAATACAACGATGCCCAACATCACTATGGATATGATAAGCAAAATCAAGTGGTGTTGATCCTGCAGGTAAATCAACAACATCGCCTTTCGGTGTAAAAACATAAACTCGATCATCGAAAATCTGGCTACGAACGGCTTCTTGAATTTCACCACTTTCGGACATTTCTTGTTGCCACGTTAATAATTTGCGCAGCCAAGATATCCGTTGATCATAAGCTGTCATTTTATCGGTACTGCCTTCTTTATACTTCCAATGAGCGGCAACACCAAGTTCAGCATCATTGTGCATTTGTTCAGTTCGGATTTGAATTTCGATGGTTTTATCTTGTGGTCCATAAACAACAGTATGGATAGATTGGTAACCATTTGGTTTAGGATTAGCAACATAATCGTCAAATTCTTTGGCGATATGTTTGTAATGGCTGTGAACAATTCCTAATGCATTATAACAATCTTCAATACTATCACTGATAATACGCACTGCTCGGATATCATATAGATCTTCGAACTCAAGATGTTTACGTTCCATTTTTCGCCATATGCTGTAAATATGTTTAGGACGACCATAAACCTCAGCACGAACATGATCTTGGTCCATTAGCTCTTGTAGACGGTCAACAAATTGGTTGATATATAATTCACGATCTAATCGTTTTTCTTGTAATTTTTTAGCAATAAAGCGATATTCATCGGGATGTAGATAGCGGAAGCAAAAATCTTCCAATTCCCATTTTAATTGGCCTATTCCTAAGCGATTGGCTAAAGGTGCATAAATATTAAAACATTCTTTAGCAGCAAGTACTTGTTCTTCTAAGGGAGCATTGATTAAATTGCGCAAATAGGTAATGCGTTCTGCCAATTTAATGACTACACTTCGGAAGTCATTTACCATTGCTAGTAACATGCGACGAATACTATCAATTTGTTCGGTAGTGGCACTACCGTTACGGATCGCTCGTAGTTGGCGAATTTCTTTCATTCTGACAATGCTAGAAATGATATGAGAAATTTCACGATCGAAATCTTCAGGAATATCTTCTCGACGAATTATTTTTGTATCGACAAAAGGAAGTAACAAAGCAGCACATAAACTATTGATATCCATATTCAGTGTCGATAAAATTTCGACCATTTCTATTGCATTTTGGAAACAATGGATCTGTTCTGGTGCGCCAGCGCTGTTTTCAAAACAAAAATCTAAAACCTCTCTAAATTTTTTATAAGATGCAGGGTTGGTTAATAACAATTCTTGCTTTATCCATCGCTCAACATCAAATTGGGTAAGAGAATAATGATTTTCACTATGTTGGTGTGCGCCTCTAATCGATACCATAATTTATGTTCCTGATTTCGTTAACAACAACATTGATTCAATGTGTTTGGTTTGTGGAAACATATCCAAAATAGCAACTTGATTAATTTGATATCCAGCTTCGATAAGTTGTTTACTATCTCGAGCTAGAGTCGCAGGATTACACGATATATAAACGATTTTTGACGGAGCTAATTTTATAATTTCTATCATTGCATTTAATGCACCAGCTCTCGCTGGATCTAATAGTACTTTATTAAATTTCGATTGACTCCATATTGAAAATTGTTGGTTATCGTCTAAGTTGCTAGTTAAAAAATTGGTTTCAGCACAAATCTTATTATTATTTAATATAGTGTTAAATTTTGCTTTTTCAACCAGTGCATCAATCCCTTCAACGCCTGTTACAGTTTTGCATAATGTTGCCATAGGTAACGAAAAATTACCCATGCCACAAAAGAGATCTAAAACTTGGTCAGTTGGCCTTAATGATAGCCAATCAAGCGTTTGCACTATCATTTTTTGGTTAATTTTACAATTTACTTGAATAAAATCGAGAGGGCTAAACGTTAATTTTAAATGATTAAGCAAATAAAAATGTTCAGTGCTACCGGTAATATGTACTAAATCTTTTCCGTGAAAATAAAGTGAAATATTATTATCTTCAGCGAATGTTTTTAACAATTTAACATCATGCTCAGTTAAGGGTATGGTATGTCTTAAAACTATAATGATACCACTATCAACTGAAATTAATTCAATATGGCCAAGTGCTTTTTTTTGTTTTATGCGATTTAGTACGTCTTGTAAGGGTGCTAGCAAGGAATCTAATTCAACAACTAATACTGGGCAATGCTTAATATTAGTTATCTGGTTTGATTCGGCTTGGCGAAATCCAATAACTAATTCACCTTTAACAATATTGATCGAAAGTCTTGCTCGTCGACGATAATGGTAAGGTTGATCGGCAATGATTTGGGGCGAATGTTGAATAATATTAGCTAAGGGTTGTCCTGTTTCTTTTTGTAACAGTTTGATTAATGAATCATACTTTGCTTGTTGTTGTAGATGAGGAGCCATATGTTGTAATTCACAACCACCGCATTTTTCATAGTATTCACATTGTGGTTTCACACGCTCTTTGCTTTGATTATGGTATCGAATGACTTTGGCTTTAGCGTAATTTTTTTTATTTTCAGTTAGTTCAATATCAACGGTTTCATCAGGCAAGGCAGATTTAACAAAAATTGCTTTACCTTTATGATTGGCAACGCCTTGTCCAAAAGCATCTAAAGATGAGACTGTTACTGTCAATTTTTGTGGTATGAACTTTTTTTTCTGTGGAGTATAAAAATTAACCATAGACGTTTATTTATGTTAAGCGCTTTAATAATTCTGTTTTGACATGCAGTGGTACTAAATTTGTAATATCACCACCATGATAGGCGACATCTTTTACGATTGTTGATGAAATAAACCCCATTGCAATAGATGGCATCAAAAAGATAGTATCTAAATCAGATTTTAACGCACGATTCATTTCAGCAAGTTGTCTTTCGTATTCAAAATCATGTGTGGTGCGTACCCCACGAACGATAACAGTGGCATTGTGTGTTTGCGCAAAATTGGCCATTAAATTGTTAAAACCGATAACTTCAACATTAAGTAGATGTTCAACAGCAGTTGAAGCCAAGTTAACACGTTCTTCTAATGTAAACAGTGTTTTTTTGTTAGGGTTTTGAGCAATAGCAACGATTAATCGAGGAAACAATAACGACGCACGTGTAACAAGATCGATATGACCATTAGTAATGGGATCAAAAGTGCCCGGAAAAATAGCTGTCAAGGCTTTGCTTTTCATATTTCATATTATCCATTAGGTATGATAGCTGTATCATACCTAATTTTTCTTTGGATTGTTAGTTTAACGCTACAAAATTCTTTGGCTCAATATGGCGAAACTATCCCCATTGGTTAGCTAGTAGGGAGCATGACAGCTAACTGGGTTAAACTTAACCTTTTTTACTTTTTTTGATGCTGATTTTATTGATTCGTATTACTTAATCAGGATAACCTTGCGGGTTATTTGATTGCCAATTCCACGAGTCTTTTACCATGTCATCAAGTGTTAGTTTTGTTTTCCACCCTAATTTTTGTTCAGCTTTTTTTACATCAGCCCAAAATGCGGGTAAATCGCCAGAGCGTCTTGCTGCGAAGTGCCAATTGAGTGATTTTCCTGAGGCTTTTTCAAAGGCATTGATGACTTGTAACACACTGTAGCCAACACCGGAACCTAAGTTATAAATATGTACGCCAGTTTTATTATGATCAGCCTTAAGTGCGGCAATATGCCCATCAGCTAAATCAACAACATGTATAAAATCACGAACACATGTGCCATCTGTCGTTGGATAGTCATTACCAAAAACGGCTAATGATTCCCGTTTGCCGACAGCAACTTGTGTTATATATGGCATAAGATTGTTGGGAATACCGAGAGGATCTTCTCCCATTAAACCACTTGGGTGAGCACCAACAGGATTAAAATAACGAAGTAAAGTTAATGACCAATCAGGTTCAGCAACAGCTAAATCCATGATACATTGCTCGACCATTAATTTACTTTTACCATATGGACTAGTTGGTAAACCTTGAGGTAAAGTTTCAACATAAGGGACTGGTGCAAGTTCACCATAAACTGTTGCCGATGAGCTAAATACTAACTGTTTAACCCCTGCATCGCGCATTGCTTTCATAAGTACAATACTACCATAAACATTATTTTCATAATATTCAAGGGGTTTATGTACTGATTCACCTACCGCTTTGAGTCCTGCAAAGTGAATAACTGCACTAATGCTATGTTTTGCAAAAATTTTTTCTAATAATTGTGCATCACAAACATCACCTTGATAAAAATCAATTTTTTTCCCGGTGATTTTCTGTATTCTATCTAATACTGACACTTTGCTATTGAATAAATTATCAATCACTATGGGAGTATAACCTGATTGAATTAATTGTACACAGGTGTGACTTCCTATATATCCACAGCCACCAGTTACTAATATTTTCATAATAAACCTTCATCTAATTATAATAATTATAGTGATCTTCTGTTAGTTTTCAGTATCTTCACTTTTTTTATATTTCTATCTGTCCTATGGCTTACGCTTTGATAATATGAAGGAATAAATTAGCGTAAAATTAAATACGATCAAGCCAAGAACTAGATATGCTCCTTCAAAAATTTATTTTAATATACATTAGACTTAAAAATATGGCCATAAATAGAATGGCAAAATAATAACTTTTTACTGTTGTACTCACTCCGCTTGGTAAATGTTAAGCCGTTTTTCAAAATCTTTCCAAGCATAAAATCCATCACTGTTTAATGGCGCATCTTTCAATTTAAGTTGAAAATGCTCAGGTGGGTTATTAGCATCAAGTGCTTGTCCGTTATAGAGTTGCTCAAAACTTTGATAAATATATTCGGCCTTAAAGAAATATTCGCCCGTGGATAAATGTTGAAAACGCTGTAAAGCCAGTTTTCCGCCAATTGGTGTGGTTTCAAATTGCTTTGGAAGTCGGTAAGATTCAAAATTTAATGCTCCTAACAACGATGCAATTGTACTGTCGTGTCCCACAAGTAGATTGACTTTATTTTGTTGTTGCATAAGATCGCTTATGGTGTTGATGATGAGTGTAGCAGAATGTTTGGCTAATGTTTTAGTATGGCATATTAAATTAACGTATTGATTCCGAATTTCAACTATTTGTTGCCATTGTGCTAAGTCGTTTATCCTGCCCCATGCAATTTGTTCTTGAGGGAATGCGGAATAGTATTGTAATAAAAATGCATCAACCGCAGATGCACCTATGGCTAATGCACCAAGCAGTGCTGGTTCTTCATTTTTCTTAAAATGAAGCTCAATCGGGATATCAGCTAGCGGGCATTGATATTGAGCATATAGTGTTGAGTGACGATAATCTAAAATATCTGATAAAATTTCATAAGCAGGTGCTAAACTTTTAAAGATGGCTTCTGCTTTATTTGTTTCTTCAATATCACTTAATACCGCTTGTTTTAGTTCTGGTGAATCATCCCTTAGGCTTGGATCAAAAATAGGATCCATTTTTTCGATTGGATATTTGTGGTTAACCGCAATATCATAACCAGCATAAGCACCAGCTATAATAAATTGTGCGGTTGCCACCGTTCTTTGTAAGCTATTAGCATAAACAAATACCTCTGGCATAGTTACCGAAGGTTTAATGCCGTGGTTCTCAAGCCATTGTGATAGATAGTGGCCAAAATAAACTTCTAAAGCTCCCCCTCGTGTTGTTAAATAGCCATAAGGGTGTTGCCATGTAGGCCATTTAAAAGGTGTTGCTTGCTCAAGAAATTCAAGTGTATTTTGTAAAGGTGTACGAATACCATGGCGGCTAAGTATAACGACTTTATCTAATCGGTAATGGTTGTTTTTCATTTTGAGATCCATCATTATTTTTTTATAAATTGTAAATCCCAAACACCATGACCAAGGTTTTTTCCACGTTTTTCAAATTTAGTAATTGGTCTATCATCTGGTCTAGGGATGTAATCACCCGTTGGGGATAAATTTTCGAACCCTTCAGCTTGGGTTAATACTTCAAGCATATGTTCTGCATAGTGTTGCCAATCTGTTGCAAGATGCAAAATGCCACCGGATTTTAATTTTTGACTAATTAACTGTACAAATTTTGGTTGAATAATTCTACGTTTATTATGTCTTGCTTTATGCCATGGATCAGGGAAAAAAATTTGCACTTTGTCCAACGAATGATTCGCAATCATATTAACTAACACTTCAACTGCATCGTGACACATGACTTTTAAATTAGTTAATTGGTTTTCTTCAATCGCCATTAAACAAGCGCCTACCCCTGGTTTGTGTACCTCAATACCTAGAAAATTTTTATTTTGAGCATGTTCTGCCATTTCAACTAATGAAGCACCCATGCCAAAACCGATTTCTAATACTAATGGTTTGTCTGTATCGAAATTCACCGTTGAGTTTGCATTGTAGTCAATACCATACATTGGCCATAAGTTGACTAAAGCTTGTTGTTGACCTTTGGTTAAGCGACCTTGCCTTAAAACAAAGCTGCGAATAGCTCTTTTGGATTTTATATCTTCAATCTTATTGGTAATTAATTGTTCATTCATTACGTTGTCTTTTTGTTTAAGAATTATTGAAATTTATTATTCACTATGACTAATAATAAGTAATAGTTTAACCGATTTTTAATTCACTTCAAAAAACATATTATCTACTTATTTTTTTTATTTATTATTACTATATATACAAAATATTTTTAATAAATTTTTATAATGTGGTTGAGCATAATCTGTAAATGATTATATAATTGTCACTCCGATTTAACCGATTACGTATAAGTAATCATGATAACATGCTTGAGGATTTCTCGTGCCTGATATGAAGCTTTTTGCTGGTAATGCCACACCCGAACTAGCAAAGCGTATAGCTAATCGTCTTTATACTTCTCTTGGTGACATTGTTGTAAGCCGTTTTAGTGATGGTGAAGTTAATGTCCAAATCAATGAAAATGTCCGTGGTGAAGATGTTTTTATTATTCAATCAACTTGTGCTCCAACCAATGATAATTTAATGGAATTACTTGTCATGATCGATGCAATGCGTCGTGCATCTGCTGGTCGTATTACTGCGGTTATTCCTTATTTTGGTTATGCAAGGCAAGATCGTCGAGTTCGTTCGGCTCGTGTACCTATTACCGCTAAAGTTGTTGCTGATTTTCTATCAACAGTTGGTGTTGATAGGGTATTAACCGTTGATCTTCATGCAGAACAAATTCAAGGCTTTTTTGATGTGCCTGTTGATAATGTATTTGGTAGCCCAGTTATTTTAGAAGATATGTTACAACGTGATTTTGACCGTCCGATTGTGGTATCTCCAGATATTGGGGGGGTGGTACGTGCTCGTGCGATAGCTAAGCTACTTAATGATACTGATATGGCTATTATTGATAAACGCCGTCAACGCGCAAATGAAGCTGAAGTGATGAATATCATTGGTGATGTTGCTGATAGAGATTGTATTTTAGTTGATGATATGATTGATACAGCGGGAACACTTTGTAAAGCAGCTGATGCTTTAAAAGCACGAGGTGCAAAAAGAGTGTTTGCTTATGCAACGCATCCAATTTTTTCAGGTAAAGCAGTAAGTAATATAAAAAACTGCGCTATTGATGAAATTGTTGTTTGTGACACAATTCCATTAACGGCTGAAGTAAAAGCATTGAAAAATGTTCGCCAATTAACTTTGTCAGGTATGCTTGCTGAAGCAATTCGTCGAATCAGTAATGAAGAATCGATTTCAGCTATGTTCCATCAATAATCTATTTTATCATTGAGTTAAATGCCCCTTTTGGGGCATTTTTCACAATAAAATCAGTGACAATAAAAATATTATGACAACGATAAAACTGATAGTAGGTCTTGCCAATCCTGGAAATGAATATGCAGCAACAAGGCACAACGCAGGTGCATGGTTTGTTGATCAACTGGCTCAGCGTTATAATCAATCATTAAAAAATGAACCAAAATTTTTTGGTTACACATCACGAATCAACGTTGCCGGTCATGATGTGCGTTTATTAGTTCCAACTACATTTATGAATTTAAGTGGTAAAGCGGTGCAAGCTATAGCAACATTTTACCAAATAAAACCAGAAGAAATATTAATTGCTCATGATGAACTGGACTTGAATCCCGGTATAGCTAAACTTAAGTTTGGTGGTAGTCATGGTGGGCATAATGGGTTAAAAGATATTGCTAGCAAATTAGGTAATAATTTAAATTTTTATCGGTTAAGGATTGGTATTGGTCATCCTGGTGATAAAAATAAAGTTGTTGGCTATGTTCTTAACAAACCCTCTAGATCTGAACAAGATTTGATTGATCAAGTTATTAATGAATCAGTGCGTTGTACTGATATTTTATTATCGCAAAGTGTCGAAGCTGCAATGAATCAGTTACACTCTTTTAAAGCTTAGTTTATTTAGTGAATCAAAAATACTAATAAAAAACGTAGTGATTTGTATAAAAAATCCACCCGAAAATTGGGTGGATTATAATTACCTTAACCTGTTAGGTTAAGAAAATAGATGAGTGACATTTCCACCTTTTTCAGCTATTTTCTTCATGACTTCTTTAATTAGCCATGTATTCATTGCTGCTGTGTCATCAGTGCTGCCAGTATAATTTAGTTCTTGTGCTAATTTTTTACGCGCATCTAAACTACTGTCCATACCTAATAGTTTCAATAGATCAACGATAGATGTTTTCCAATTGAGTACTTCTGGATGCTTTTTAGCTAAATTATCAAGGATAGAGGTGACATCAACATTAGCTGCAGATACGCTTTGTTCTACCTTTTCTTTAATTTGTTCTGAACCATTGGATACTGTATTTTTGGCTGATCCAGTTATATTTTCAACTTTATCTTTCACCACATCAACTGCATGATCTACTGCTGCTTGAGCGCTAGGAAATACTTTAGAAAAAATGTTATTTAAGATACCCATATTACACTCTCCACTGTTTTTATTGTTGAACTATTTAGATGTATACACTAACTTATATATAACTCCCAGAAATTAGAAATGTCAAAGTGATTATAATTTAATAGCATTTTATGTATTACTGGGCAATATTTACAAAAATGTTAATCATGTTAACTACTTTTATAATATTAAAGAAAAAATGCCCTTAAAAGGGCATTGAAATTGTTAGGATTTGGGAATGTATTTATTACAATTAATTTAGTTTTACTTATTGAAAAAAAGCACGCTTTATTGCATATTCAACCCCGCGAATTTCAGCTAAACCTCTTAAACGACCAATTGCAGAATAACCGGGATTGGTTTTCTTTCTAAGATCATCTAACATTTGATGTCCATGATCTGGTCGAACAGGTATGGAGCGTTTAACTCCTGCTTTTTTGCGTCGTTCTTCTTCAGTGATTAATGCTTTAATTACTGCATACATATCGACATCACCAGCTAAATGGTCCCCTTCGTGAAAGGATAATGGGTTATCTTCTCGCACAGTTGCTCTCAAGTGAATAAAGTGGACACGGTCGGCAAATTTTTCAGCCATGATTGCTAAATCATTATCGCTACGAACACCATAAGAGCCAGTACAAAAACAAAAACCATTATGAATGCTATCAACGGTATCTTTAATCCATTGCATATCTTCAATGGTTGAAACAATACGAGGTAAGCCTAAAATTGGGCGCGGAGGATCATCAGGATGAACGGTCAAAACAACGCCAACTTCCTCAGCAACAGGGACAATAGCTTTTAAAAAATAGGCATAGTTTTCACGTAATTTTTCTTTATCAATATTATCATAAGTTGCGAGATGAGCACGAAATTGATCAAGTGAATAACCTTCTTCTGCTCCGGGCAAACCTGCAATGATATTTGCAACAAGTTTATCTTTATCTGCTTGTGTCATTTGCTCAAAATATGTTTTTGCTAAAATGGCATCTTGTTGTGAATAATCTTTTTCTGCATTAGGTCGTTTTAATAGATAAATATCGAATGCGGCAAAGGCAACTTGATCAAACCGTAATGCCTTTGAACCATCAGGTAATTCATAAGAAAGATCTGTACGAGTCCAATCTAATACGGGCATAAAGTTATAACAAACAGTGTCAATTCCACAAGCAGCTAAATTTCTAATTGACTGCTGATAATTTGCGATATGTTGTTTAACATTACCGGAGTGAATTTTAATTTCTTCGTGCACAGGAATACTTTCAACAACGGACCAAGTTAAACCTTTTTCTTCGATGATTTTTTTTCTTTTTTGAATTTCGTCTATTGTCCATACTTCGCCATTTGGAATATGGTGCAAAGCTGTAACAATTCCTGTTGCCCCAGCTTGCTTAATATCATCTAATGATACTGGATCGCTAGGACCAAACCAACGCATTGTTTGTTCCATTTAAATTCTCCTTAAAAAATTTTAATTTATTTTATTTCTGAAATTAAAAGATCTATAAATGGCGCCAGTTTTATGTTGCCTATTGGTTAACAATGTTAACAGGAATAGAATCAAATAAATAACCATCAAAATTTGGATCTTCACTATCAGAAACTGTCATTAATGTTTGCTTAACATTTTCTAAATGTTGCCACATAGCGTGGCGTGCAGCCATTGCATCCTTCACTTGTAATGCTTGTAGAATTTTTTCGTGATCATAAAGCCATTTTTTTCGATAACTATGATCGGTAATTCTACAGTGTAATTGATTCCACATTTTGCTAGCAGAACGTTTTTGCCATAAATCATCTAGCAAATTTTCAAGTATTGAGTTTTTGGTCGCTCTTGCTATTGCAATATGAAACATTTCATCTGCACTGTAATCGTCTAAAATACCCTGTTCTAAAATTTGTCGCTCTTGCTCTAAGATAGCTCTTAATTCAATAATATCTGATTTTACAATTTGTGAAGCGGCAAAAGCCGCGATATTACTTTCAATTAATTGTCTAGCTTGTAATAATTCAAAAGGACCAAAATCTTCTTCTTCAATTTTTTTATCTGTTTCTGATAATATTTCATTTGGTAAACCAATTACATATACGCCAGAACCTTTTTTGACTGTGACTAAATTTTCGAGCTCCAGCATGATTAGAGCTTCACGGACAACAGTTCTACTTACACTAAATGCTTCTGCAATATCTCTTTCTGGTGGTAACCGCTCACCAATTTTATAGGTGCCACTTTTTAATAATGATTTCAGTTCATTACCAATTTTTTGGTATAGCCGATTAACCGTTAGCATTATTTATAATCCTCATTCTAATTTTGGTCTAATTAGGATAATTATACGCTAATTATTACAAGTACTATAAGTCAATTATGGGATAAATTCATTTAATTTCATAATTGGAATGCCAATATGGTTTTGTATTATAGATTTTTTTTGAGCATCACATATAAAATAAACCAAAAAACGTGATTTGTATCACAAAAAAAGAAAAATTGGGGTGAAAAGTTTGCCGACAAATGAAAATATGTCTAACCAATAAGATGATTAAACAGATAATTACGGTGAATAGAATGTTAAATTTATTAAATCTTCCTAAATCAATCCAACATAGACCTTTATATGACCGACAAAAAATAACCTCACGAATTGTTCATTTGGGATTCGGAGCTTTTCACCGCGCTCATCAAGCGTTATTTACCGATCGTTTACTTAATAAGGGAAACTGTGACTGGGGTATTTGTGAAGTTAATATTGTTGGTGGTGAAGAATTAATTAATGAAATTCGTAAACAAGACCATTTGTATACTGTGTTAGAAAAAGGTGCGACATCAAAAGAAGCATTTATTATTGGTAGCGTGAAAGAATCATTGTTAGCACCAACAGATGGAATAGATGCAATTTTAGAAAAAATGGCTGATCCAATTGTTGAAATTGTTTCATTAACAGTAACAGAAAAAGGATATTGCATGTTACCTGGTGGAGTTGGATTAGATTTGAATAATACATTAATTAAAGCTGACTTAGCGAATCCAACCAAGCCTATTTCTGCCCCTGGTGTTATTGTCGAAGCGCTTTATAGAAGAATGCAACGAGGGGTAAAATCTTTTACTGCTTTATCATGCGACAATATTCCTGAAAATGGGGTAGTCTTAAAAAAAGCAATATTAGGACTAGCTAATGCTCGAGATCCAGAATTAGCAAATTGGATTGAGTCTAATACAACATTCCCATGTACTATGGTTGACCGTATTGTTCCAGCCGCAACATCCGAAACATTAACTGAAATTGAAGATACATTAGGCGGTATGTTTGATCCATGTGGTATTGCTTGTGAACCTTTTATTCAGTGGGTTATAGAAGATAATTTTGTGACTAACCGCCCTAATTGGAATGAAGTTGGTGCTGAATTTGTTGATAATGTTGTTCCATATGAAGAGATGAAACTTCGTATGCTAAATGGTAGCCATTCTTTTTTAGCCTACTTAGGTTATTTGGCCGGTTACGAGCACATTAATGATTGCATGAATGATGTTAATTATAAAAAAGCAACTTTAGCATTGATGTTGCAACAACAAGCACCAACACTTCACGTCCCTGATCATGTTAATTTGCAAGAATATGCAGACAAACTTATTGAACGTTTTAGTAACCCATCGTTAAAACATAAAACATGGCAAATTGCGATGGATGGTACTCAAAAATTGCCTCAAAGAATGCTGGATTCCATTCGTTGGCATATTAAAAATGGATCAGACTTCTCATTACTTGCACTGGGTGTTGCTGGCTGGATGCGCTATGTTGGTGGAATAGATGATAACAATCAACCAATAGATATACGTGATCCAATGAGCGAACAATTACAACAAATAGTGAACTCTAGTACAGATGGAATTGAGAGAATTAATCAATTATTTAAATTGGAAGATATATTTGGTTCTGATTTACCGACCAGTTCATTATTTAAAGAAAAGGTTACTGAGTATTATCTTTCTTTAATGCAGAATGGTGCAAAACAAACAGTTAATCATTATGTTTTATCTAATTAATGTTTAATCAATAAAAATAAAATTGAGAATAGGGGTTTTTATTTATGGAATTTTTAAATATTCTTTGGGTTATCCTTGGAATAGGATTAATGTTGATTTTAAATATTCGTTTTAAAATTAACTCAATGGTTGCATTATTAGCTGCTGCAGTATTTGTCGGTTTGATGGCTAAGATGGATTTATTGAGCATTCTTAAAACGATTAAATCAGGGTTTGGCGGAACACTTGGTGAATTAGCTATTATTGTCGTATTTGGTGCAGTGATTGGTAAATTAATGGTTGATTCTGGCGCAGCTCATCAGATTGCTCAAACGCTATTGAAAAAATTAGGCATTAAATATGTAAAAATAGCCATTATTATTATGGGGCTTATATTTGGTTTAGCGATGTTTTATGAAGCGGCATTCATAATTTTAGCACCGTTGGTGATCGCATTAGCCAAAGAGGCTAAAATTCCATTTTTAAAATTAGCTATACCTGGCGTTGCAGCGGCAACAACAGCTCACTCTTTATTTCCGCCACAACCAGGACCTGTTGCACTAGTGAATGTATATAATGCTGATATGGGAATGGTCTATATTTATGGGCTGATTGTTGCGATTCCTTCTGTCATTTTTGCTGGACTGATTCTTCCTAAATTTTTAGGTAATCTGGAAAGACCAACCCCTGAATTTTTACAATCTGAAAATCCTGTTGATGAAAATAATCTTCCTTCCTTTTTTACATCAATTACTGTTCCCTTGATCCCAGCTTACATTATGATTGCAACGACAATAGCAAATATATGGTTAGAAAAAGGAACAACTACTTATTCTGTTCTTAATTTTATCGGTTCATCTCAAATTGCCATGTTTATTGCAATGATCGCCGCATTTATATTATTTGGAAAAAAACTTAATCACTCAATGGAATGGGTTATGCATTCTTTTGATAATGCGGTAAAAGGTATTGCAATGGTAGTATTAATTATCGGGGCTGGTGGTGCACTAAAACAAATTATTATTGATACTGGAATTGGCGATGTTATTGGACAATTAATGTCAACAGGGGGCGTATCACCATATATTATGGCATGGTTAATTACAGTGTTAATTCGTTTAGCTACAGGGCAAGGTGTTGTTTCTGCAATGACAGCAGCGGGAATCATTGGCGCTGCTGTGATTGATCCAACAACAGGCGTTATGAATGGAGTTAATCCAGCACTACTCGTGCTTGCAACTGCAGCTGGCTCTAATACGTTAACTCATATCAATGATGCTTCATTTTGGTTATTTAAAGGTTACTTTGATTTATCGATTAAAGATACTTTAAAAACATGGGGCTTATTAGAATTAGTTAATTCAATTGTTGGCTTAACTGTTGTACTTATCATAAGTATTATTGCTTGATTGTCCTTTCTTAAAAAGATTAACTGCAAAATGTAGCAGTTAATCTTTTTTATTTTTATTATTTTTAATAAAGAAATCTTTATCAAACTGTAAATATATTTTTTAAACAGGACATTTTTAATGAAATGAGGTAAATTATTGAGATTGAGTTGTTAATTTATACAGGATTAGTTGACTTATTTTTTATTAGGAAGTAAATATAAAATATGCGTTATAATGAGCCAAAAATGTTATCATCAATTTTATCTCAAGAATCGTGTTTATCTGAGATAAA
The DNA here is from genome assembly GCF_057063545.1 of Gilliamella sp. X-23. NCBI lineage: Bacteria > Pseudomonadati > Pseudomonadota > Gammaproteobacteria > Orbales > Orbaceae > Gilliamella > Gilliamella sp. X-23. Next base: position 16,502 of record NZ_JBXSQG010000014.1, on the reverse strand, counting down.
AGATAGAACATTTGCATTAAGTAAATTAAGCAATATTGTCGATGAGTTGTTACCGTCTTTATTGAAACAACAATGTCGGGTTGCTAATTATCGTCAAGGTGTGCTTGTTCTTGAAGTGAGTTCTGCGAGCTGGTTAACTAGATTAAAATATGAACAAAGCAATTTAATATCTGAGATACGGAAAAATATTTTACCTTCCTTATCTTCTATCCAATATAAGATTAACCCAAATATTTCGACCAAGTTGTCACAGTGCCATTGTCAGGCATCTAAATTATCTTTACTTTCGAGTGTTATGACCCCAAAAAGTGCAATGTTTTTATATGCATTAGCGGAAAATGCACCAGATAAGTTAAAAAAACAATTGATAAAACTTGCTAACCATGCAAAATAAATGCTGATAATTGGATTTCAATTTTATAAAATTATATATCTAAAGGATATAAGGAGTGAATGATGGATAAAGATATGCTTACTTATCTTGTAATCGGATTAATAATTGGTTTTATTATTGGTTCTATTTTTATAAGTGTTATTAGCCCTAAGGCTCGTAAATATGCCAAAGTTAAACAAGAACTAGATCAAACAAAAGATGAATTAATAGCGCAAAAACAAATGATTGCTAAACATTTTTCTCACAGTGCTGAGATATTGGATAATATGGCTAAAGAGTTTCGTCGCCTTTATCAACATATGGCAGAAAATTCTAATCAATTTATGGATAGAGAGAACGTTCCAACTTTGGATTTTGATTCTGATTCTAACGAGAATTTAGTCGAAAAAAAAGAAATTACATTTGATAAGCAACCTAGAGATTATTCTGATAATCCTTCTGGTTTATTTAAAGCAGATGAAAATAAGTCTTAACTATTATACTGTTATTCTTCGTTAATTAATAACGAAGCATTTTTATATAGATTAACTTTTTGTAAAAGAGAGAGTTATAAAATGATTGATTCATTAAAAAAACAAAAAAAATTGTTAAGCATTTTAGCATTAAGTGTAGGCGTCAGTTTAACTGTACTTCCGAATGCTTATGCCTCTTTTCCTTCTATTCCAACCGATAATAATGCACAGCAACCAAGTTTAGCCCCTATGCTAGAAACTGTCTTGCCTTCAGTTGTTAGTATTAAAGTTGAGGGTACTGCACAAATGCAAAATAATATGCCGGAAGAATTTAGACGATTTTTTGGTTATCCTGATAGCCAATCAAGAGCGTTTACAGGTGAAGGCTCTGGTGTGATTATTGATTCCGAAAAGGGTTATATTGTTACCAATAATCATGTTATTGATAATGCGGATAAAATTACAGTTGTTCTAAATGATGGGCATGAATTTAAAGCAAAACTAATCGGTAAAGATCCACAAAGTGATATTGCATTACTTAAAGTTGATGACGCAAAAAAATTAACAGCGATTAAATTGGCCGATTCTGATAATTTACGTGTTGGAGATTATGCCGTTGCTATTGGTAACCCATTTGGTATCGGTCAAACAGTTACTTCGGGGATTATTTCAGCTTTGGCCCGCAGTGGGCTTAATATGAATGGTTTTGAAAATTTCATTCAAACAGATGCATCAATTAACCAAGGAAATTCTGGTGGAGCACTTGTCAATTTAAAAGGTGAACTCGTTGGAATTAATACAGCGATTATTGCGCCAAGTGGTGGTAATGTTGGGATCGGATTTGCTATTCCTAGTAATATGGTAAAAAGTTTAACTTCACAGCTGATTGAATTTGGTGAAGTAAAACGTGGTGTTCTTGGTATCAAAGGTAATGAGTTGACATCAGATATAGCAAAAGCGTTTGATGTTGATGTTCAAAAAGGTGCCTTTGTTAGCGAGGTTATTGAAAATTCAGCTGCACAAGCTGCAGGAATTAAATCTGGCGATATTATTGTTTCGATGGATGGTAAGGCCATTGATAGTTTTGCTGAATTACGAGCAAAAATAGCAACAACTGGAGCAGGGCGAACTGTACAGTTAGGCTTAATTAGAGATGGCAAACAAATGACCGTTAGCGTGAAATTGAAAAATAGTGATGAATCGTCTACTGAAGCCAAATCACTTCATGCCGCTCTTGATGGTGCAAACTTGAGTAATGGCGAAGTAAAAGGACAAAAAGGGGTATTAATTGAAAGCATTGCTAAAAATTCGCCAGCATCTCGCTTAAGCTTACAAGAAGGTGATCTTATTACAGGTGTTAACAAAGAAAGAGTCAATAACATTGCTGACTTGCGTAAAATGATTGATAGTAAACCTTCAGTTATTGCTTTAAATATTATAAGGGGTGATAGCCGAATTTATCTAATTTTACGCTAATTGCTTATTAAGCCTCGATTTTGCCGATAGTCTTATCGGCGAAAAACATACATATTCACCTTTGATTAGATATGATAAAATCATATCTAATCATTTTCTATCAGAATAATCACACTAATGCTTAAAAAATTTTTGTGGCCAATATTGATTGGTACAGTGTTAGCCCTTGTATTATTAACTATTTTTCCATCGTTACGTAATGGAACACAATCTAGTTTTCCAAGATCTATTTTCAATGATGATCCGCTGAGTTACTCTGATGCCGTTAAAATCGCAGCCCCAGCAGTGGTTAATATATATAGCCGCTCAATTAATTCTGTTTCTAAGCAGTCACAAGATAGTGCTATAACACCGTTAGGATCAGGCGTGATTATGAGTGAGCAGGGCTATATTATCACTAATTATCATGTTGTTGATGGTGCTGAACAAATCATTGTTGCGTTGCAAGATGGGCGAATTTTTGAGGCGCTTTCGGTTGGTTCTGATAAGCTAGTTGATATTGCTGTGTTAAAAATTGAAGCAACTAACATCCCAACTATATCTATTAATCCTCGGCGTGAACCAAAGATTGGGGATGTTGTTTTAGCTATAGGGAATCCTTACAATATAGGGCAAACTATTACACAAGGTATTATCAGTGCAACGGGTCGTGATGGGTTGAGTCCATACAGAAGACAAAATTTTATTCAAACAGACGCATCAATAAATCATGGTAATTCAGGGGGAGCATTAGTTAATACCAAAGGTGAACTAATGGGGATTAACACTCTTACCTTTGCAAAAAATCTAGGTAACGAAGTTCCTGAAGGCATAGGATTTGCGATTCCTACAGCTTTAGCTGTTAAAATTATGAATAAATTGATTCGGGATGGCAAAATTATTCGTGGTTATATTGGTATTGATGGATTAGAATTTGCGCCAACTCAAAATCCAAGTGATATGCCAATTGTATTAGGTATTTTAGTAACCAATGCTGAAGGACCGTCATTACAAGCCGGTATACAAGCTAATGATATCTTGATTATGGTAAATCATCAGCCAGTTAAATCCATTGTTGAAACAATGGATCAAATTGCCGAGTTGAAACCGGGTACGATTGTCCCCATTATTGTATTGCGGAATGGTGAAAAGGTTGAACTACAAGTAACAATAGGGCAATTACCCGTTTAATTTGTCTTTTTGTGGCTTGATTATTTAACCTTTAAGGCATATAATTCGCAACCTTATCATGTTTTTTAACACTCGTATGGTGTATAGATTTTGCTTTTAGCCATTTATATAGCGATACGAACAAACTTTAGAGGTTTATTATGAAAGAAGGTATCCATCCAGAATATACTGCAATTAATGCAACTTGCTCTTGTGGTAACGTGATTAAAACTCATTCAACTATTGGTCATGATATTCATCTTGACGTATGTGGTGAGTGTCATCCATTTTATACAGGTAAACAACGTGATGTTGCAACTGGCGGACGTGTAGATAAATTTAAACAACGTTTTGCTATGGTTGGTGGTAAAAAATAATATTGCGATAAGCAATAACTAAAAAGGCGCTTAATGCGCCTTTTTGTTTTTTTTAAATGTGAATATTGATAAAACAACAATTTTACTCATCAATGAAATCAGGATCGATACCTAAATTGCGCATCATTTTTTGTGTTTTCATTGGGATGCCATCTTCACGGTCTTTTTGCAAATCTTCATCACAAGGTAAAGGTTGGCCCGTATAAGCATGAAGAAAAGCTTCACACAATAATTCACTATTTGTGGCATGGCGTAAATTATTCACTTGTCTGCGAGTACGCTCATCAGTTAAAATTTTCAATACTTTAAGTGGAATTGACACTGTAATTTTTTTTACTTGCTCACTTTTTTTACCATGCTCTGCATAAGGGCTTATGTATTCGCCATTCCATTCCATCATTGTTCACCAAAAAATACATCACAAATAATATGGGTAATTTTATCGTTTTTTTCATATTACTGCAATCTATACACCAAGACAGTTAGACGTCTAGACATGTTGACGTCTTTTTTTAATGTGTTATGCTTACAAGACTAATCTTATATTAAAAGTATTGTTTGAGGGCATTATCATGACTATTCAAACTAAAAATTTAAGTCAGGGAACTATTGCGGTTCGTGGTGGATTAAATACCGATGAACAATATGGAAGTGTCGTGCCTGTTATCACACCATCTACTTGTTATCGCTATGAAGAGTTTGCTAAGCCAAGGGAGTTTGATTACGGTCGAAAAGCAAACCCTAGCCGTCGTCTGGTTGAGCAAACGATTGCAAAATTAGAAGGTGGTGCTGATGCTATTTTAACAAATTGTGGTATGTCAGCGATTCATTTAATCAGTGTTGCATTATTAACGCCTAATGATTTAGTCGTTGCACCGCATGATTGCTATGGAGGTAGCTATCGCCTTTTTAATAGTTTAAGTCAGCGAGGCTATTTTAAAGCTAAATTTGTAGATCAGTCAGATCCTGAGGCATTAAAAGAAGCACTCAGTTTACGTCCAAAACTGGTACTAATTGAAACACCAAGCAACCCTTTATTGCGAGTTGTGGATATTGAGAAAATTGCAGCGCAAGCTCATAAAGTTGGGGCGTTAGTTTTAGTCGATAACACCTTTATGACGCCTATTTTACAACAACCTTTAGCACTTGGTGCTGATATTGTTACTCACTCTTGTACCAAGTTTTTAAATGGTCATTCTGATTTACTGGCAGGTATTTTGGTATTTAAAGATCAAAATCTTTTTACAGATGTATTATGGTGGGCCAATAATATTGGTACAATGACTTCATCATTTGATAGTTATCTCTTGTTACGAGGATTACGTACACTTTCCGCTCGAGTAAAGTTACAACAAGATAATGCGCAAAAAGTCGTTGAGTTTTTAGTCAATCACCCCAAGATCGCCAATGTTTATCATCCATCTTTATTTTCAAATCTTGGACATGATATAGCTAAAAAACAACAAAAAGGTTTTGGTTCATTACTCAGTTTTGAATTAGCCGGCGATGCTAATGTCATGCCCGCTTTTTTAAAAGCGCTCAATATTTTCACTTTAGCCCAATCTCTCGGCGGAGTTGAAAGCCTTGTGTGCCACCCTGCAACAATGACGCATTCAGGCATTAGTGCTGAAGCACGAAAAACAGCGGGAGTTTCAGATCAATTATTGCGTATTTCTGTTGGGTTAGAAGATATTACCGATTTACTTTCAGATTTGGAACAAGCATTGGAACAAGTCTAATTTAGACTTAAGACCCATCTATACTTGGCTGTTTGGATTAATGAAATATGATTATTTCATTAATCTTACTTCTTGTTATATTTTGGATATAACTTAACGTACTGATACGCCAAAATAGTCTTTCATCTTATTTTCAATGGCAGAAAAAATCTCATCGATAGTATGTTTTTTACTTCGACTACATATTTTTGCGATATCTTGGCAGATTAAACATTGTCTTGATTGATGATCAAATTTAGCGCGTGAAATACTTTGTTGTGTAATTGGATCAATCACATCAATATCCCATAGTCGACCTAATGGATGGTTATCTTCTATATCAATACAGCATTGTTTTAGTGCATTGGCAGAGCATTTTGCTGAAATAATTGCTTCATAGCCAGTGATATTATGAAAATGAGATTCATGTACTAATGGAATTGCATTTTTTGATAAGGCTTTGTGTATAGCGGTGATTGCTTCTTTAAATAACCGATTTGCACCACTACTATTTTTTATTGGACCGGGGATAACTAAACTTAGCGAAATAAGCGGATAATGGTAAAGATTTATTGCATTTTGTTGGTTTTGCACTCGTCTTTCTTTAGCCAATAACATCTGTTCAAGTGTGATTGGTGTACCATCGTCGAATTTTATTGATATATTGTTCATAGTAATAGATATAAGTAGCATGACATCTGATAATATCATGCTACTTGTGGTTAATTAGTCTTTAACTTGACGAACCACATCAATGATTGAGCCATCACGGAAATGGACAACACCAACGATTTTATCGTTAAATTCGATTGGTTTTGGTTCTCCAGTTAACGAAACAGCACGTTGATATAGTTCTTCAATGCTCATGACTGGCAAATTAGCTGCTTTAAGTCGCTCTGCAATTTCAGGACGAGCAGGGTTAACTGCTATACCATGGTCAGTAACAAGAACATCGACACTTTCACCTGGTGTAACAACTGTTGTGACTTTCTTAATCACTGTAGGGATTCGGCTACGGATTAATGGAGCAACAATAATGGTTAAATTTGCACCGGCAGCAGTATCACAGTGACCACCAGATGCACCACGCATAACGCCGTCAGAACCCGTTAATACATTCACATTGTAATCAAGGTCAATCTCTAAGGCACTTAAAATAACGATATCGAGTTCATCAACACTTGCACCTTTTGATGCAGGGTTTGCATAAACATTGGTTGACACTTCAATATGATCTTTATTTTTACCTAAAGATTGACCGGCGGTGCCATCAAAGCTTTGAGTATCTAATAAGCGTTTAACCAAACCTTTTTCATGAAGATCAACAATACTTGCGGTAATACCACCTAATGCAAATGATGCCGTGATATTTTTTGCGCGCATACGATTCTCAAGGAAACGCGTTGCTGCAGTTGATGACGCACCAGAGCCGGTTTGAATAGAAAAACCATCTTTAAAATAACCAGAATACTCAATAACATCTGCTGCATAACGTGCAATCATCAGTTCACGAGGGTTACTAGTAATACGAGCAGCACCGACACTAATTTTAGTTGGATCGCCAACCTCATCAACTTTCACAATATAGTCGACTTGATCTTGACGGATACTTGCTGGATGGTTAGGGTAACCAACGATATCTTCAGTAAGTAATACTACTTTCTTCGCAAATTGCGCATCAACCATAGCATAACCAAGTGCACCACATTGTGATTTACCTGATACACCATTCGCGTTACCTTGCTCATCGGCAGTTGAAACCGCTAAAAATGCGATATCAATATTAATTTCACCGCTTTGGATAAGTTTTACACGTCCACCATGAGAATGGATATGAACAGGATTATCCATTAAACCGTGTGAAATCGCATCAGCCAATTTACCACGTAAACCTGATGTATAGATTTTAGTGATCACACCAGATTCAATATGAGGAATAAGTGCTGAGTTACAACTTAATAGGGAACTTGATGCCAATGTTAGGTTTTTAATTCCTAATTTGCTAATCGTTTCAACTACTTTGTTGATAACTTTATCGCCTTCACGAAATGCATGATGGAAAGAAATAGTCATACCATCACGTAATTCACATTTATGGATTGCTTGTTCGATAGAGTCACACAATTTACGCGTATATTTAGACTCATCTTTTAAATAAGGAGTCGTAGCGTTAGCGTCAATAAATGGCGTGATATTTTTGAGATCTGGATGCTGTTTAAGCAAATCATCAATTTTTTTATTTATAGAAGTCATCATTTTAATCCTATCAAATTTCTTTACGTACACCGGAATATTTTGCTAACTCAATTACTTTTCTAGCACGAGCAATAATCGGTGCATCAATCATTTTGCCATTTAGAGAAATCACGCCAAGGCCTTTTCTTTCACCTTCTTCAGCTGCTTCAACCACTTTTTGGGCATTTTCAACTTCAGCGGCTGTTGGCGCATAAGCATTGTGTAACAGTTCAATTTGTCGTGGATTGATAAGTGATTTACCGTTATAACCAAGTTTTTTGATTAGGCTGACTTCTTTTAAGAAGCCTTCATCATCATTAACATTTGAATACACCACATCGAAGGCATCAATGCCAGCTACACGCGCAGCATGTAAAACAGCGCAGCGAGCATAAAATAACTCGGTACCATCGCCACGTTCAGTTTGCATATCAACAAGATAGTCAAATGCAGCTAGTGCAATACCGATTAAGCGTGGAGAAGATTGAGCAATAGAAACGGCATTAACAACGCCTTGAGCGGATTCAATTGCCGCCATTAATTTAGTGCTACCCACTTCACGGCCACACTCTTTTTCAATTCTTGCAACGTGTGCTTCTAGCTCATGAATATCTTCAGCACTGTTAGTCATCGGTAAACGTACTACATCAACACCAGCTCTTACCACTGCTTCAAGGTCTTTTAAACCAAATGGAGTATTCAGGGCGTTAATTCGTACTACTGTTTCAATTCCGTGCTCTTTATAAACAGGAAGGAGCAGTGTTTGTGCCACCAATAAGCGTGCAGAGTCTTTTTCTTTAATTGAAACCGCATCTTCAAGGTCAAACATAATTGAATCAGGTTTATAAACAAAAGATGTTGATAACATTGCCGCGTTTGCGCCTGGAAGAAATAACATACTTCGACGTAATTTTTTCATAGTAATTTACTCCAATCTAAGTTTTCTTCTTCTGCGCCACGTAATACTGCACATTGAATTCTTGCTTTGATAGCGCAATCAAGAGCGCCTTTATCATCAATAATAATTAAGCCATCTGTTACGTTCAGATCTTGTAATGTCTGCTCAACTACAGCGCGAATTTGATCGCCGAATTGTTTATTAACATCGCTATTAATAACAATTTCAACCCCGGTATTAGGCATGACTTTGACTAACAAATCGCTTGATTCGAGAGTCCCTGCCATGGCTTCTTTTTGTATTTTCATTTTTTTACCTTTTAAAATGTATTAAATTTTAAATTTATCTAAATTAGCTGAAAGGTAATCCCAAGTGGTTGGTGGAACTAACTTTTTTATCTCTTCATATTGCTTGGAGGCCAATAACTTTCTTACCACTGAAGCTGATATGATAGTATCACCTTCGGTTTTTCGTTTAACTTCAACAACGGTAATAGGCGAATAATCACTGACCGTATTATCCTCTAGCCAATAACGCATTGCTTCATTATAAGCTTTAGTAACCTCATCATAAGGCTCAGTTCCAACGAATCGGTGGGTTATATTAAGTGTTGGCGCAATATAATTTCGGAATATAAGAAGATCGATACCCATATAAGCGCGATCTATTTTTTCCTTATCTTTTAGAAAATAAGTAGGAAATGTTGCTCTTGATATAATATAAGGTGAACTTGCATGCACTGTAACATTGTTTATCTGCTTCGTGCCATCTTTAACTAACTTTAAGCGTGTATCAAATGAAAATAGTGATGCATTTTCATTGACGACAAAAACATGCAACCAGTCACATTGACTGGCCGCATATTGCACAAGATATTGATGACCTTTAGTAAAAGGATTGGCATTCATCACAATACTACCAATCTTTTTTCCGTCTTTTTGCTGTGTGTGCAGTTGTTTACAATAGTGTTTTATGCCAACAGGATTATTTTCCATTAGGACAACAAGATCTGTTATTTCAACAAGAGGATAAAAACCACATCCTTTAAAAAAATCTATATTTTCAGGTTTTGTATATAAAAAAAGATGAAAATAGCCATTTTCGTTGGCATATTTTATGGTGTGATCCATTAATGTTAGATTAAGTTGATTACCTCGATACTCAGCATCAATAGCAACACATTTTATAATGTTACGATCAATTCCTGCACAAGCAATAATTTTGTTGCTCATTTTAGCTACCATGAAAATGGTAACTTGTGAATCTAAATCAAGATCATATTGTGATAATAATTGCTTAATTTCTTGACAGTTTTGATCTGATTTAGAAATATCGACAACGATATAATCAACTGAATCGTACATAAATTTACCTTTTTTCAGCTACCACATAATTAGTTAAACGGCCAATTCCAGAAATTTCAACTTCTATTGTATCACCATCTTTCATAAACACAGGAGGGTGACGTTTTTTACCCACCCCACCAGGCGAACCAGTAAGAATGACATCCCCAGGTGATAAATGAGTAAAGGTACTAATATAAGAAATTAATTCAGGAACAGTATGCACTAGATTTTTGATTGAATCATGCTGCATTTCTTGACCGTTTAAATAAGTTGCTAATGTTAAAACTTTAGGATCTGGAATTTCATCCGCGGTAGTTAAACATGGACCAAATGCTCCCGTATTTGGCCAGTTTTTACCTGCGGTAAACCAAGTATACTGCCAATCACGAATTGATCCATCCATATAGCAACTATATCCTGCCACATGAGATAAAGCCTCTTCTTGGCTAATGCGAAAACCTGCTTTACCAATGATAATGGCTAATTCGCCTTCATAATCTAATTCGTTAGTGATAGCAGGTTTAATAATATTAGTCTTATTTCCTGTTTGAGAATCAGGAAAACGAACAAATAGAGTTGGCGCTGAACTGGTTTCATTAAATTCTGCTCGTTTTTCAGCATAATTCATGCCAACACATAAAATTTTATTTGGATTTGGGATTACTGGTAAATAAGTAATATCTTGCTCGTTAATGTCACTTGTGGCATCAAGATAGGTTTTAGCAATAGCAAGTCCTTCGTCATCGGCAAGTAACGATTTTAAATCAACATATTTATCGTCTAATTTTTTTCTTAAATCAACAATACCGTTGTGAGTAAGAAGACCAAAACTTGCTCTACCAGAGACAAGATAACTGACAAGCTTCATGAAAACTCCTTAAAAGCTGTTTGTATTAATTGTAAATATAAAATAAAAATGAACAACCTTAGTATAAACTAAGGTTGTTCTTTAATGTGTAAAATCTATACTAAGAAATTGCCGAGAATAAGTAATGATACGGAAACATTGATTGCACCACCAATACGCGTTGCAATTTGTGCAAATGGCATTAATTCCATACGTTCAGCTGCAGTCAAGATAGCAACGTCACCTGTTCCGCCTTGACCACTTTGACAACAAGAGATAACCGCAGCATCAACTGGATACATACCTAATTTTTTAGCAACAAAGAAACCAGTTGTAACCAAACTTACCACTGTACAAACGATAACTGTCAAATTTGTTAACGTAAAGGCAGAAATAATTTTATCCCAAGGCGTAATTGCCACACCAACTGCGAATAAAATTGGATAGGTAACAGACGTTTGGAAAAATTTATAAACAACTTGCGAACCACTTAATACTTTAGGTGAAACACCTGAAATTAGTTTAACAAAAACTGCTGCAAATAGCATACCCACTGGAGCTGGAATACCGGTTGCTTTATGACCGATCATACCAATCATATAAAGAATCGCAGCTAATAATACACCTGATGCAAATGTTGTTACATCAATGACAGATTCAGTTTTAGTAGCTTTTTGATCTGTCGCCTCATCATCCGCTGATGCTGGTAATAAACGACCGTTACCTGTTAAGTGTGGATAAGCCTTACCAATACGGTTAAGAATACCACCACAAATAATACCAGTTAAACCACCTAACATAACGATTGGTAACACACGACCTAACGCTTCACCTTGATTCATATGTAAAATTGTTGCATAACCGATTGAAAGTGGAATAGCACCTTCACCAACACCGCCAGCCATAATAGGTAGAACTAAGAAAAAGAATGTATCAAACGGCGTTAAACCTAGTAAATAACCAACGCCAACACCAACTAACATACCAACGATTTCACCGCACACCATTGGTCCGAAAATTTTTAAGAATCCTTGGATAAGTGTTTTTTTATCCATGTTCATGATACTACCAACGATGATACAACAAATGTATAAATAAAGAATATGTGTATCTTTATAGAATTTTGTTGTTGCTTCAACAATTGGTGTAGGCAAAATACCATAATAAACAAGTGCTGACGGGATAAATGTTGCACAAATTGCTGCTGCGCCCATTTTACCTATGATTGGTAAGCGTTTACCAATTTCACCACATAAGAAACCAAAGAAACCACAAGCTACTATCATTACAACGATTTCACTAGGTAATTTACCTGTTATTAGCACTTCAGCAAAAATAAGAATACCAGCAATAATGAATAATGGAAGCGGGATAACACCGATTTTATAGTTATCCATCAGTCGCCACCAATTATATGGCCAACCAGTTAGCTTTTGTTCAAAGGGCTTACTGATTGATTTTTTGCCATTATAGTCCTTTTCAGATGAGTTAAAATTCACCATTATTTTTTTTCTCCAAAATGATTTGATTTATTCGAAATTAATGGTGCGTATCTTTACAGAAAATTAATGAAATTTTTGTGATATAAATCATAAATTAACTGTGGTTTTTATGGTTTTAAAGGCTATATGTTTTTTTATGCTGTGTTACACTTATTTCAATTTAATTTGAATAGTAATGTAGAATGCGAAAAAAATTACAGGTATCGTTTGCAACAAAACTTTTTTTATCGCTTTTGTTTTTTTCATTGATCGTTCTTGCGCTGTTACAAAGCTATATTTGGAACACCACCGAAACGAACTTATATAGAAGTTTGGGCGAAAAGGCGCAAATTCAAGCAAAAGAGTTATCTGTTTTACCAAGTTTAATTGAATATGTCAAAGAAAAAGATACAAATAAAATTGCCAATTTAATCACAGAGATATTTGAACAAAGCGACGCAAGTTATATTGTTATTGGCGATGCGAATGCCAACCGTTTATTTCATACGGCTAATAGCCCGTTACACTCGCCAATGGTTGGTGGTGATAACCAAGAGGTTCTTAGCGGTAATAGTAGCATCTCTATTAGTGAAGGCTCTCTTGGCTTAGCATTAAGGGGGAAAGCACCAATTATCGATCATGGTAAAATTATCGGCATAGTCTCGGTCGGTTACATGATTGATGGTATTTATGCATTGCATATAAAGCAATTTATACCATTTATCTTTTTTTGTTCTTTATTGTTTTTAGCGTTATTTATCTTTTCATATTGCTTTTCAAAAGCAATTAAAAAACAGATGTTTAATTTAGAGCCTAAAGCAATTGCATTATTGGTGAAAAGCCAAAAGTCGATCATGGAATCGATTTTTGAAGGGGTCATTGCAATTGATCTTAATTATAAAATTATCAATATTAACCAATCTGCTCGTACAATGTTAGATATTCAGATAAGTGATGATGAATTACATGAACATGATTTAAGGACATTTGTTAAATCAAGCGATTTTATTTATAAAAATGACAACCAAACTGAAGACATACATGATCATATTTGTTATTTCAACAACATTATTGTCATTGCTAGCAAAGTTCGTGTGGTCATTGATGATAAAACTCAAGGTTGGGTCATTACATTTCGTAACTTTGATGATATTAATATATTAAGTATGCAATTAACACAAGTGACACAATATGTTGATAATTTAAGAGCATTAAGGCACGAGCATTTAAACTGGTTGGCAACGTTATCTGGTTTAATTTATATGAAACGGTATGAAGAAGCGCAATCTTTTATCGCGCTACATTCTGCAGATAATCAAAGTAATTTAGATTTTATTACCGCACATTTTAAGGTACCAGCTGTATGTGGATTGTTAATTGGTAAATATGCAAAATCACATGAAATAGGTTTAAATCTACTATTTGATCCTGCATGCCAATTAAGTGCATTACCTTCACTTATCACCGAAACAGAATTTATGTCAATTTTAGGTAATTTGCTTGATAATGCCTTTAATGCCAGTTTAAAAAATGATCATGGCGATAAAACAATTTATTTATATCTTAGTGATGCAACAGATGAAATTGTACTTGAGATCAGTGACCAAGGTTGTGGTATTGATGAAAATATTCGTGATTCCATTTTTGAACCCGGCGTTACATCTCAAGAAGGGAAAGAACATGGCATTGGTTTACACCTTGTTTCAACCTATATAAAAAAGGCCAATGGTTATATTACATTTGAAGATAATACCCCATATGGAACGATTTTTTCTGTATTTATTCCCAAATAATCGAAAGGTAATTGTATGAACGAATTCCAAGAAAACATCATCAAAGTACTGATTGTAGAAGATGAGCCCATATTAGCTGAATTAAATGCAGAATTTATTCAAAAAGACACAAAAGTTAACGTCATTGGTATCGCATCAAATCTAGAAGAAGCCAAAATAATGGTTGAAAAGCTAAAACCAACCTTAATTTTACTTGATAACTATTTACCAGATGGACAGGGAATAGAATTATTTGAATACATAATCAATAACCATCTAAACAGTTATGTTATTTTTATTACTGCAGCAAGCGACATGGATACTTGTAGCAAAGCGATCCGTTATGGTGCATTTGATTATTTAATTAAACCCGTATCTTACCAACGGCTAAAGCACTCGCTTGAGCGTTTTGAACTCTTTTTATATCGACAAAGCATACAAAAACACGTCAATCAACGCAAAATTGACGAACTTTTTAATTTACAGACCAAAGACTTTGTCAACATGAATCGCCGCTCAAAAGGTATTGAAGAAATCACATTACAAAAAGTAAAAGATCTCTTTATGCAAACCGATAAAGCACTCACCGTTGACGAAATTGTAGAAAAAGCCAATATCAGCAAAACAACCGCTAGGCGATATTTAGAATATTGTGTCCAAATTAAATTATTAACTGTCGAACTTAATCACGGAAAAATTGGACGCCCAGAAAGATTATATAGACGATTAGGGAAGTAATCCTTTAAATAAAGGAATGATATCTATAAAAATCTGTCAGGAAAATCATTGATTTTATTGATTTTTTTGGGTCAATTTCCTGGATTCAAATATGAAGTGCAATTTTAAACACGGTGGAGTGAAGAAAGTAGAAAGGTGATTTATACTAGCACCTTCGCACCACCACAGTTTGGAGATTGCTATGCATTATAATCACCTTTCTAGGAAGGAAAGATACCAGATTTTCGTATTATTACAAGCTGGAAAGAATAAAAAAGAGATAGCCCAGCTACTCAATAGACATCCTTCGACAATAAGTCGTGAGATAAAAAGAAATTCAAAACCTAATCAAGCCTATCAAGCACATGAAGCGGTAACGCTATCTCGTAAAAGGCGAAAAAACAGCGGTAATGGTAGGCCAATAGAGTCTTCGGTATGGCGTCAAGTTGAAAAATACCTGATGCATTATTACAGCCCAGAGCAGATTGCCGCACGTTTAAAGAAAATCAGTGTTCAATCAATCTATAACTACCTTTATCAAAATAAAGCGCGCTATGAACAATTTAAACCTTATCTAAGGCGAAAAGGCAAAGCCTATAGGCATTGTAAGGCACCGAGTATTAAAGAAGGAGAGCGCCGCTATAAACGGCCAATTAAACAACGTCCAAGTTATGTAGAAAGCCGGAAAACGCGAGGACATTGGGAGGGAGATACGATAATTAGCCGTAAAGACAAGCAAGCATTGGTGACATTAGTTGAACGCAAAACCGGGCTAGTATTAATTGGACGCATCAATCAACGTACTGCCTCCGAAGCGAGAGATATGATAATAAAATTACTAACGCCGTTTAAAAAAATGGTTAAAAGCATTACCTTTGATAATGGGGCCGAATTTAATTATCATCATGCTATTGAGTATTATTTAAATACTACCGTATACTTTGCGGAGCCTTATAAAAGCTGGCAAAGAGGCACAAATGAAAACACCAATGGCTTAATACGTCAGTTTATACCTAAGTCATCGGCCATTTCATTCATTGACGACGAACAGATAAAGAAAATACAATATTTATTGAACTCGCGCCCAAGAAAACGGCATAAGTTTAAAAGCCCTGCCTCCTTTTATTCTAAGGAGCTAAGACGAATTGCACTTCATGGTGTAATCTAGGGTTTTTAAGATAAATCAATCACTTACACAACCTAAGCAAAGCGCCGACATACAACAAATCAACAAAACCACGAATAGCACCCTTAACCGCTCCAAACCCTTTTTCTAACGACAATTTAAAATTAAATAAAATCAATAAATTATAAAACACCTTAAAAAAAGGGTTTTCAAAACCAAAATTGTTGTTTATCTTTATACAGCAAGATTTATCAAATCTTGAGCTCTACCTTAACGCCGTGTAGGCGGTTTAGAAAAGTGTTAATTCACCAACTTGTAGACGTTGCCCCCTTAACGCCGTGTAGGCGGTTTAGAAAATTGGCGGCAGTTGTTTCGACCCACTCAAACACCTTAACGCCGTGTAGGCGGTTTAGAAATTCACCGATATTGTTATACTCAACGATGATATCCTTAACGCCGTGTAGGCGTTTAATTCAAATAAAATCAAACGTATAATTATAAAACATAATATCTT
>NZ_JBXSQG010000013.1:0-66280 GCF_057063545.1 Gilliamella sp. X-23 | reverse complement strand
TATTATAATCATAGAAGAATTAAATTAAGCTTGGACAAAAAGAGTCCTGTTCAATATCGGGAGTATTATTTTCCAGCAGCTTAGTTTTTTTGTACAACTTTTGGGGTGCAGTTCATTCGCTTTAATTTCCTAACTCGGACGTGGTCACTGTAGCTATTTTGTTCACCAAAGGTCAAAACGTCCGAAACCACTGCAATCAATTAATTTTATCCACCAACCCAGAAACACATTAGGCTAACGTTTATTAATAACATTAGCCGGAAATCCACCACATACAACAATTTGGTCGAGTTTTTTAATATGCTTGATTATCGGTTTTAAATTAATCCTAATAATTGACTCATGACATAAAACGACTGGTTATAAGCCCTTAAAAAAAGACCTTCTTTCAAAAAATGTATCGGATTTTCACTTAATGCTAATTTTTGTTCTATTTCCATTACATGACTTATCTTTATTTATTTGATTTTACCCCTGAGCCACCGCCATCGACACTTTCAGCGTCGCCGGCGGCGGGGGCAGCGCGATTGTGGCTTCGCCGCAACAGCGCAACCCTAAGGGGAAATGCCCCAACTGATGCGGGGGCTTTATTCTTTGTTAGATTGTCCTCTCAGGCACCATAACCGCCCACGCGGCCCAAGGATTAAGGACTAAGAAAAAAAAGCTAAGGTGCGGTACAAAGGCCATAACGGGAGTTTCCGGCCCAGTGGCTGGAGACGACGTTACCGTAGTCCGCTTCGACATTGAGGGCATAGCCTCTACCTACCTCGTCGCTTGTCCAGTAGCGGGAGCCGACGAAGCCCGCATCAGCGTAGCCGTACATGTTGCCCCACTCCGTGAAAAATCCTGCACCTATGTGACGCATGTAATTATTATAAGATGAACTAGGCGTAGCGCTATCTACGCCATTTATACATGGGAAGTCGATACCAACACCACACCTCGCGTTAGTTAAATCCTTGACCTGTGGCAAACGATAACCCAAACTTCTACACCAAGATGAGTGGTTAGACTGAGTATCGTATTTATCACCTCGATTGACGAACCACTGCTTTAACACAAATCCATACCTCACCTCATTACCTTGACTATCCCTACCCACCAACTCAAATGTCTGTGGCAAAGATAGCAACGGAATAAACGGACTAGGATTACTTGAACCTATTTGAGTACTATCCGCCCTAGGACCACTTAACTTAACACGCGCAACAATTTTTCCATTATCAGCAACAGGATTCCATGACTCATTAGCTGTTACACTTGTCACGGTAGCTGTTATACTACTACCATTCGTGACAACAGACCACGTCAACTGACTTGCATCTACTCCTCCTATGAGTAGATCAAAATACAATCCATCAGCACCCGTTGTAGGAAAATTATGACCGTAAGACGACGAACTTGTTGACTGAACTAAAAAACCCTTATCTGGACTCCATATGTTAACTGGGCCTGCGTAGCGAGGATCACCATTAGAATTGGTGCGACTAGAACCACCCCATAACAAACTCGGCCTTGCGTAACAAATACGAGCAACAGTATTATATGGATTGATATAATACGTCACTGTACTACTATTAAAATAGATTATATTAGGAACTCCGTACCTTGTCTGTAAATATCCCCCTGTATAACTTAATGTTACCTTATAAGGTGCATTACAAATATCTAATGTATCACTACGACTTACTGTTCGACCAGCATTATCCGTAAACGATACCGATATATCCCCTGTAGCAGTAACACCATTTATACCCTGACCATCTCCATCATCATCTCCCCAATAATTATACCTAGTAACTAAATCACTTAAACTCACTGAACTAGCTGTTGATGGGACTATCATATCTATATGACCCAAAGTACTCCCTGCATAAGGTAATCTTATTGGATTTGTAGCACTTGATGGATTAGTTGACGGTGTGTACCTTGTACCATCCCGCAACTTAATAAACAAGAAACTATCCGTTGAAGTTGTCCTTGTTTGACCACCGTCTAACGTTAAATATGGCGCACTACCCTCAATATACCTTGATGTAGACGCTGTTAATGCCATAGAACACTGTGTATATGACAACAAAAACAATGGCACGAAGAACAACAATAATTTAGATAGAAAAAATAAGCACCTCGACCTCGACGATATCCCTGCCGATAAACACGGCGATTTCGCTAAACTTGATAACTTCGGTAATAAAAATAAGAATTGAGTTTGATTTCGACTATAGTGGAAATGAAAAAGATTTAGGCATAAATTTAGCAGGCCAGTTGCCAAAGAATGGTAGTACATTTCGATCATCCAGTTAAGTAAATTTTTGTTTTATTTTTATGATTTACCGCTCAGCTAATGAGCATTCCCTTGCTTTGAAGGCGATTAAATTATAACCAGTTGATTAATAATAGCTACTTTTTTTTGTTAAAAAATCGTAAAGTTTTGTTAATGATAAGATTGATCTATTATTGGCCTGTTTTGGGAAATGGTTTTGGTGGAAAATAAGCCTTTTGGGTTGGTGTATAAAATGAATTAGGTGTGGTGGTTTCGGAAGTTTTGACCTTTGGTGAACAAACTTGTTTTTTAAAATCGAATGTATATTTTTTTGCCATAATTTTGTTCCCAAAAGTAGATTTAAACAATCCAACTTTTGGGGGCTGTTCATTAAAGCGAACTCCCTTACAACTCACGCTCTGGCTGCAGAATGTATCCTTCGGCTATCCTCCGCCGTCGCTCAGTCTTAACGCACCATTTGTGGGATTACTCGTATCATCCTGATACTCGCCTCTACGAGGCCACCTTCGCTATGCTCAGGTGTTCAAATTTGTTCCAGACAAATTTATCAGACGCAACACAAACTCGCCAAACATCCTTGTTTGGCGTGCTAACTTCGATCTATTGTCGGCACATTCTGACGCCGGAATATGGCAAACAACATAGCCATCGTTTTTGGGAAGGATTTTTGTGTTTTTATAAGGCGGTTCTTGTTAAAAAATAAACAGAAAAAAATCAAATAAAATCAATACCTTTTCTGACTGATTTTTGAGTAATTAAATGGCTGCTATTAAAGTGATCTATTTGTTACTGATTTGTTAGATGTCATCACGTTGCTAACGTTTTTAACGCATTAATTTTAATTTAAAAAATTCCATAAAAATAAATTAATTTATTTTTTTCTTTTTTAGCGTACAATCAAAATCATCCACAAAAAGAGGTAACGTTATGTTATATAATAACAAATCAATGTGTCACAAACATCACCGCCATGAATGTTGTCATGATAATTGTCAAAATCTGGCGCATAATCATGCAAATTTCTCTCATGTTGTAAATTGTCATCAAGAATCAACCCAGAGTTGTGGCGGTAGTACCCATAAGACTAACCCCAAAAATGAGTTTGGCGATCCCCCTGATGACCCCGACAGGCAAATCAATCAAACTAAATTAACATGGAAAATAAAAGGCATGGATTGTGCAAACTGTGCGCAACAAATTGAAAATAGTTTAAAGACATTACCCAATATTTGCCAAACCAAGATTATCTTTTCTACCGAAAAATTAGTCGTTTTTGTTCCACAAAAGAATGAAAAAACGATTAAATTGATCGAAGATAAAATCATCGAGTTAGGCTATAAGCCCATTTTTGAATCATCCCCCGAACATTCACATCATCATGAGCATTCCCATCGTTTTGATAATAAAGCATTAATCCCTTTAGCAGTGTTAGGCGCTTTAATTGTTATGAGTTATATCCTTTTGTTATGTAATCAAACCGTTGGCGAATATGCCTTTATGGTGACGGCAATTGTTGGGCTCATTCCTATTTTGAAAGAAGCATTGGTTTTAACGCGCAGTGGTACACCATTTGCGATAGAGTCGTTAATGAGCGTGTCGGCTATTGGTGCTTTATTTATTGGCGCTGCCGAAGAAGCCACCATGGTGATATTTTTATTTATGATTGGTGAAATGTTAGAAGGTGTTGCAACAAGTAAAGCAAAAAAAGGCATTTCCTCGCTTGCTCAGCTCATGCCAGAAGAGACCGTGATAATCATTGACGGTGTAAGAAAAACCGTTGCCAGTCATAGTTTAAAACCCGAGGACATTATAGAAATTTCATCTGGAGGGCGGTTGCCTGCTGATGTCATTTTAATGAGTGAGCAAGCCAATATTGATGAAAGCGCATTAACTGGCGAGTCCATTCCTGTTAATTATCTTTCAGGCGACAAAATTATGGCTGGTTCGCTGGTGGTTGATAATACAATTCAACTTAAAGTGGTATCAGAAGTCGGGCAAAATGCGGTTGATCGTATTTTACAGATGATTGAAGATGCCGAAGAGCGCAAAGCGCCTATTGAACGTTTTATTGATAGATTTAGCCGTTACTATACGCCTACAATTGCTTTATTTGCACTATTGGTGATTGTTGTGCCACCTTTGTTGCTTAATGCTGATTGGTATACTTGGTTTTATCGTGGCTTGACGTTGTTATTAATTGGTTGCCCTTGTGCGCTTGTGATTTCAACCCCTGCGGTGATAACATCTGCCTTGTCGAATGCGGCAAAGCAAGGGGTGTTAATTAAAGGTGGAGCAGCATTAGAGCATATTGGTTCGGTTAAACTGGTTGCGTTTGATAAGACTGGTACCTTAACTGAAGGTAAACCACAAGTAACCGATGTGATTCCTCAAGATATTTCCAAAGAGCAATTATTAACAATGGTTGCCTCAATTGAAAGTGGTTCGCATCATCCTATAGGTAAAGCTATTGTTGATTACGCATTACAAAATCAGTTAAGCATTAATCA
The DNA here is from genome assembly GCF_057063545.1 of Gilliamella sp. X-23. Taxonomy (NCBI): domain Bacteria; kingdom Pseudomonadati; phylum Pseudomonadota; class Gammaproteobacteria; order Orbales; family Orbaceae; genus Gilliamella; species Gilliamella sp. X-23. Next base: position 61,486 of record NZ_JBXSQG010000013.1, on the reverse strand, counting down.
GGCCGATAATCGTAAAGCAATTGCGGGAATTGGTATTCAAGGCAAGATTGATAATCAGACTTTTTATATTGTTTCTCCAAACAAAGTTGCAACTGTTTCAACGCCTTTAAATGATGAACACGCTAAAATCATTGCGGAATTTGAAAGTGCAGGTAAAACCGTGGTAGTTGCGGCAACAAATCAACAACTGATGGGCATTATTGCTCTGCAAGATATGTTGCGGTCAGATGCAAAGACTACAATGAATGAACTTAATCAGCTGGGTATTAAATCTTTGATGCTAACAGGCGATAATGCGCGAGCAGCTAAAGCTATTGCCGATCAGTTAGGTATGGATTACCGCGCTGAATTGTTGCCTGCCGATAAGTTGATTGCCATTGAAAAGATCCGCAACACAACGTCAATTGCTATGGTGGGCGATGGTATTAATGATTCACCAGCCATGAAAGCCGCAACTGTGAGTATTGCCATGGGAAGTGGCACTGATGTTGCGTTAGAAGCTGCCGATGCCGCATTAACTAAAAATAGCTTACTCAGTTTACCTAAGTTAATTCGTTTAACTCGCTTTGCGAGTCGTAATATTAAACAAAATATTACCATTGCATTAGGCATTAAGCTGATCTTTTTGATTACCAGTTTGTTTGGTTTTACTGGACTGTGGCTAGCGGTGTTGGCTGATTCAGGCACGACGGCGATTGTGACCGCTAATGCTCTTCGAGTTTTGAAATTTAAAAATAAAAGTTAAGAATATGTTTGCTTAATCTATTCCGCTTGTTACAAGCGGAATAGTTTTGTTAAATCATTTTGGGTTTATTATTCATCAATTCTTAATGATATTTCGCCACCAATATGGGCATTAATTTTACCGTTTTGTTCTAACAATAAAGCACCTTGCTCGTTGATGCCTTTTGCAATGCCGCGGATGGTATTATCACCAATTAATAGTTTTACTGGTCGATTGGCAAAGTTATCAAGTCTATTCCAATCATTAATAAATGGCCCTAAACCATGTTTTTCAAATTCGATTAATTTACTTTTTAAGACTTTAGCCACTTGTGCAACAAGTAAGTTACGATCAACATTACCTAAATTAGCCCATTTTTGGTTAACTATGTTGGTATCAGGATTTGTCATGGTTAGATTGACTCCAACACCAATCACTACATGGGCACAGTCGCCAGTTTTACCGGCGAGCTCAACTAAAATACCGGCTAACTTTTGGTCATTAAGATAAAGATCATTTGGCCATTTAACTTTGATATTTTGACCTGATAATGTGCGTAAAGTGTCGGCAAGTACTATCCCTACCACCAAACTTAATCCCATTGCCGCGGCCACGCCTTGTTCTAGCTTCCAATACATTGAGAAGTATAAATTGCTTCCAAAAGGGGAAAACCATTTTCGTCCTCTTCGGCCTCGTGCTTTTGATTGAAATTCAGCCACGCAGCAGTCACCCGATGTTAATTGACCTATTCGATCAAGTAGATATTGGTTGGTTGAATCAATAATCGGTAATATTTCGCAGTGGCTGTCGGATTGGTAGTGCTGATCAATCTTGTTTTTGTTGAGCAAATCAAGTTGCGCTGCCAAGCAATAGCCTTTACCTTGCACTGAAGTTAAGTCTACCCCCCACTCACGCAGTTGTTTGATGTATTTATTGATGCCTGCGCGTGTTATTCCAAATATTGCTGCTAATTCTTCACCTGAATGGTATTTGCCATCAGCGAGTATTTCTATTAATTTAAGTGGATTTTTGTGGCTGCGCATCCGTTCCTCTTTTTTTAACTAATAAGATCACGAAGTATAACGAAATTATAGCAAAACTGACAAATAAATAAGTATTACTCGTTTTATCCATAATAAAAGCTATCACCGCAGGAGCAACTAAGCTACCTAAGGTGTTGGTTAAGAGCATTGCTTGATTCATAGCCACAATATTTTGCTTTTTAACACACGAGCAAGCCCAAGCCATAGATATAGGATAAATGGTGTAAATCGTTGCGCCTAATAAGATAATCGCCAACGCATCAAACCAGTTGAATACCAGCATGACACATGCGGCCAACATGAGTAGCGATTCAATTAGCAATACCATTTGCCGTCCAAATTTGTCAGCACACCAGTTGGCAGGCATTTGTGCCGCCACTCCTGATAAAATAAGTAAAATCATCCAATTAGCAACTTGAGTATCACTATAACCCAAGTGTGAATAATAAACTGGTAATAGTGAATATAACGACCCAATTAACATGCCTGCAATAACACAGCCGGTTAATCCAAGCCGAGAAGGTTTATTCAATATCATTGGCATAATGTTAAAGCTGCTTTTTTTTCTTTTTGGTAATTTATAATGTGTGCGTAAAATAAATAAAATCGCAAGCCCCATGAGTAACATAATAACCAATCCAAAATACAGTACATCTTGTGGAAAATACTGTAACAAAGCTTGCCCCAAAACCGTGCCTAAATAATAAGTGGTTAAATAAACTGCAAGCATCCGTCCACGTGTATGCACTGGGCCAGTGAGTAATATGCAACTTTCAATCACCACCCAAGTGACAGCACAAGCAATGCCAATAAAAAAGCGCCACATTATCCAGCTATAAAAATTTATTGAAAAACTTAAGCCAATAGTTGCTATGGCAAAAATAATACAACTATAGGTATAAGTGTGACGAGCATTAAATTTACTAATAAACCAATTGGCAAAAATAGTACCAATCAAGTTACCAGTAAAATAACTTGATCCCACAAGACCAATTTGCTCAAGCGAAAACTCATTACGCACTAACCACAATGGTACTTGTGTGTTGAGTGCTGACAACGAGATAGTTACAAAAAGTAAACTCGTCAATAAAATAGGAAATGAATACGAATGTTTCATAATGTTATCGCATATAATTTATGGGCTATGTTTTGCGGACAATGATAATTTAGAGTTAATTACAAATAACTGTCTGCTTCAATTTCGCCCTTGTTGCCGATAAATCGGATTTCTGGCGATAAACTCACCAAGAATTTTTGTAATACACATTTTTTTATATAACGAGCTAATTCAACTACATCTTGTGCTGTTGCTTGATTTTTGTTGACTAATACCAGCGCTTGTTGTTGATGTACCGCCGCTCCGCCTATTTGATAGCCTTTTAGACCACACTGTTCGATAAGCCAACCTGCTGCTAATTTTATTTGCCCGTTAACTTGTGGATATATTGGCATGCTTGGGTAAATTTCAAGTAATTTGTCTGCCTCAATTTTGTCGATCACAGGGTTTTTAAAAAAGCTTCCACCATTGCCAAGAACTTTGGGATCGGGCAATTTACTGCGGCGAATTTCACACACTTTATCAAAGACTATTTTTGGGGTGACATTTTGGGGGTCAAAATTTCGTAATTCACCGTAAGTTAATACTGGTTGCCACTGTTTGGGTAGTTTAATACCAACATTGATAACCGCATAACCTTGCAAATATGCTTTTTTGAAGATGCTTTCACGATAACCATATTGACCATCGGTGACTGTGATGATGTTACCTGTGGCAAGCTCAAGCAATTCCACATAATCAGCTACTTTTTGAAATTCAACTCCGTAAGCACCAATATTTTGAATAGGTGCCGAACCAACACACCCCGGAATTAATGCGAGGTTTTCTAGTCCTGATATATTTTGTTCTATCGTTTGCGATACAATATCGTGCCAAATTTCACCTGCACCAACTTTTAAATGCCACGCTTGGTCGGTTTCGGTTATTGTGATGCCTTTGATGCGGTTAACAACCACAATACCATCAAAATCACAGGTAAAAAGAGTGTTACTGCCTTCACCAATAATCATAATAGGTAAATGCGACAAGTTATCTTGCCAAATTTGTTGTAATTGTTCGACTGTTGTGACAGTAATAACTTTTTGAGCAAAAACAGTTAGACCAAATGTGTTAGGAATTTTTTGTTTCATTAATCATTACCTTTATTTTGTGAAAGTAGATGCCCAAGTTCAATTCGATTTTATCTGTTATTGTTATAGTTTGGGCTCTATTGTACTTGCTTTCTATATTATCACAGGGTTGATGTTATTTGATGATTTATTTGGTCATGAATGCATTTGAATTTTTTATAAATTTGCTGTTGTCTGCATTTTACTAAAACGATGTTATTTTTTTATAAAAAGTATGAATCAATTCAAATTAATGACATTATTTAAACAAATATTCAACTATTTGATTAAAGCAATGCTTAAATCTTTTTTGTTTTTTGTTATTATATATGGCAAATATACGAGTGATATTTTATAAATTATTGTTAGCCCCAAAATAGTCGTCGGTATTTGATTAGCAGTGATTGATTATATCGATTGTACTTGAGTTAAGTGTTGTTTATCAGTTAGAGGATATTATGAAAAGAGTATTTATTATGATCCTAGATTCGTTTGGGATCGGCGGCGCTGAAGATGCCAAAAAATATGGCGATGAAGGGGCTAACACTTTAGGACATATTGCTGAGGCTTGCGCTTTAGGTCAAGCTGAACAAGGCCGTAGTGGACCATTAAAATTGCCAAATTTAGGTAAATTAGGTTTAATCAAAGCGGCGTACGAATCGACTGGCCATTATCCCAAAGGTATGCAAACTGAAGGTGAAATTATTGGCTCATATGGCTATGCGAGTGAAATTTCTTCTGGTAAAGATACGCCGTCAGGACATTGGGAAATCGCCGGCGTGCCAGTGCTTTTTGATTGGGGCTATTTTACCAATACCACCAACAGCTTTCCTCAAGATCTTTTAGATAAAATTGTTTCCCGCGCTAAACTCCCTGGTTACCTTGGTAATTGTCATTCATCTGGTACCATTATCCTTGATGAATTGGGTGAAGAGCATATGGCTTCTAATAAGCCTATTTTTTATACTTCTGCTGATTCAGTATTCCAAATTGCCTGTCATGAAGAGACTTTTGGTTTAGATAGACTGTATGAAGTTTGCGAAATTGCTCGCGATGAGCTAAATAAGGGTAATTACAATATTGGCCGTGTTATTGCAAGGCCATTTGTAGGTAAAAAAACGGGAGAATTTGTACGTACAGGTAACCGTCACGATCTTGCTGTTGAACCACCAGCACCAACGATGATTAAAAAATTGGTTGATGAAAAACACGGCACAGTAGTATCAATTGGTAAAATTGCCGATATTTATGCTCACGTTGGGATCACCAAGAAAGTGAAAGCAACCGGTCTTGAAGCACTGTTTGATGCATCACTTGAAGAAATCAAACAAGCTAAAGATAATACTATTGTCTTTACCAATTTTGTCGATTTTGACTCTTCTTATGGCCACCGTCGTGATGTTTCGGGTTATGCTGCTGCGTTAGAATATTTTGATCGTCGTCTTCCTGAAATGTTAGCACTTATTGAACCCGGCGATCTGCTTATTATCAGTGCCGATCACGGCTGCGATCCAACTTGGGCTGGTACCGATCATACTCGCGAACATATCCCTGTCATTGTTTATGGCGACAGTGTACCTGTAGGATCTTTAGGTCATCGTGAAACATTTGCCGATATTGGACAAAGTGTTGCCGATTATTTTGATTTATCGCCAATGGATTACGGTAAATCGTTTATAAAAAAGAAGTAATTTAAATTTGAGTCATACCGACTTAGTAATAAATATCAGGAGAAGTTAATGTCTACCCCGCATATTAATGCCATTGATAATGCGTTTGCAAAAACCGTTTTAATGCCTGGCGATCCTCTACGGGCAAAATTTATTGCAGAAACATTTTTAGAAAATGCCCAAGAAGTAACTAATGTAAGATCGATGTTAGGTTTTACAGGTTATTATAAAGGCCAAAAGATTTCAGTTATGGGGCATGGTATGGGTATTCCATCTTGCTCTATTTATGCAACCGAACTGATTAAATTTTATGGTGTTGAAAACATTATTCGTATTGGTTCATGTGGTGCAATTAGCCCTAATGTTAATGTGGGTGATGTTATTGTTGGAATGGGCGCATGTACCGATTCAAAAGTTAACCGCTTACGTTTTAAAAATCATGATTTTGCCGCTATCGCTGATTTTGATTTGACCTGTAATGCCGTTAATGCAGCTAAAAAGTTAGGTGTAAATGTGAAAGTGGGTAATATTTTTTCTGCCGATCTTTTTTATAGCGTTGAGCCTGATATGTTTGACGTAATGGAAAAATATAATATTTTAGGTGTTGAAATGGAAGCAGCTGGGATTTATGGGGTTGCTGCCGAATATGGCGCTAAAGCACTGGCCATTTGCACGGTTTCGGATCATATTCGAAAAGGCGAAGCAATGTCGGCAGAGCAAAGACAATTAGGCTTTAAAGAAATGATCACCGTTGCACTAGAGTCGGTATTATTAAATCAAAACTGAAACTAAAAATGGCAGAATAACTGCCATTTTTTTTAGCTAATCAATATTGATAGCGATAGCAGTTTTAAAATGCGTTATTCATATTTATGTGTAGTAGGTTATAAAAATCTTGTTTAATAAGGAAACAAAATGAACACCAAGTTACAACTTAAAATAATATTTTTTCTGCAATTTTTCATATGGGGAAGCTGGTTAATCACCTTAAATTATTATCTTGAGCATCAATTAAATTTTATTGGTATTGAGGTAGCTTCTGTATATGGTTCGATGGCAATTGCTTCACTAATTATGCCAAGTTTACTCGGTATTGTTGCCGATAGATGGATACCAGCTAATCGCCTTTATGTTCTTTGTCACCTAATTGGTGCTATAACACTAATTATTGCTGCATCTATTACATCACCGTTAATGATGACAATTGTTATGTTAATTCATTGTTTAGCCTTTATGCCTACCATCGCTATTTCAAATTCAATTTCTTATTCATGTTTGAACTCTCAAGGACTTGATGTTATCACTCAGTTTCCAGGAATTAGGATATATGGTACTATCGGTTTCATCGTTGCAATGTGGATAGTTAGCTTTTTGAAATTAGAAGCTAGCAATACACAACTTTATATCGCCGCTGCGGGTTCTCTTTTACTAAGTTTGTATTCATTAACACTTCCATTTATTTCGACATCACAAAACACAGATAAAAAAAGATCACTTATTAGCTCATTAGGGTTAGATGCGTTTGTGTTATTCAAACAACCTAAAATGGTTATCTTTTTTCTATTTGCAGCTTTTTTAGGCGGTATTTTACAAATTACCAATACCTTCGGTAATTCATTTTTGCATAGTTTTGATGATATTCCAGAATTCAAAGATAGCTTAGCAATTCAATACCCTGCTGTATTACTTTCTATTTCACAAATTTCAGAAGTGATATTTATTTTATTTGTACCATTTTTTATGAAGCGCCTTGGTATTAAATATGTTATGTTAATTAGTATATTTGCTTGGGTTGCTCGCTTTGGACTATTTGCTTACGGCGATCCTTCTCCTTTCGGTTTTGTATTATTACTTCTATCAATGATTGTTTATGGTTGTGCCTTTGACTTCTATAACATTTCAGGCTCCATGTATGTTGAAAAAACAGTTTCACCCGATATCCGTAATAGTGCACAAGGGTTATTTATGATGATGACCAATGGGATCGGCGCTTATTTAGGAACAATGGCTAGTGGTTTCGTGGTCGATTATTATACTTCAGGGAAAACCGTAAACTGGCATGCTGTTTGGCTTGTTTTTTCAGGTTATGCTTTAGTTTTAGCTATTGTGTTTATGTTGATTTTTAAAAACGAACATTCAAACAAAGAAACAGCTCAAGCTATTAATTAATCATTTATTGTGTGGTAGATTAAATTTAGCACTACCAATATAATGGCAACAATATAGGTTGTTGCCTTTTTAATTATCAATCAGTCAGCTTTAGAAATATGATTTACCACACAAAAAATCAATCAGTAATACAAAATAAATGGCTGAAAGGTATCTGATCAAGGTACACTAACTGAGTTTATAATTCACAATGTTAGTATGCTATTTTGAGCTTTTTGATAAGTGTTTATATCATTATTACCAGAGCCCATTTAGCTTATTTAAATAGATTAAATTTCTAATGAAAAATCAAATAATACCCAAAGTCATATTACATGAGCACATTGAAGGGAGTATTACCCCAATGATGGCTCGCCAGTTAGCCCAAAAAAACAATATTCCGTTCCCTACAACTTTATGTTATCTACCGGGCCAATATGATGCTAATGAGTATAAAAATGGTAGATATTCGTACGACGAATCTAAGTTTGAAGAGTTTATTAAAACGTATGATATCGTTTCTAGTTTTCTAAAAAATCCTGAAGATTATTATGACATTACTTATGATTTTCTTTTTAGAAATGCTAAACAAGGGTTAATTTATTGCGAGCTGTTTATCTCCCCTTTTCATATCTGTGCAACACCATCCCACGACGGGCAAGTTATTTGGAATCAAGATAGATTTCACCAAACGCTAAAGCAGATGGATAAGGCTATTATTGACGTTAGTCAGCAATATGATATTACTGTGCGATATCATGTAATTGGTGTTAGACATCTTGGTGCGAATGTGGTTTATGATACTCTGCAATTTATTCAAAATAACTCTCATCCGTTGATTACCGGTTTCAATATCGCAGGTAATGAAAAAGCTGGCCATTTTGATGATTTTAAAGCCGCCCATGAATTAGCCGCTCAGCTTAATTTAAAAAAATCGTACCACGCAGGCGAAATAGATTCAGCCGAAAGTATTATTCAAGCTCTTAAACATGGTGCAAACAGAATTGGGCACGGTATTCGCGCCATTGAAGACAAAGCGCTCATTCGTGAACTGATCGATAAAAAAGTCACCCTTGAAATTGCCTTAACAAGCAATCGAATTTTAGTTAATGAGCTGCATGGCGATATTTATAAGCACCCCATTAGGCAGCTTTACGACCAAGGCGTTCGTATTACGCTAAATACCGATGATGCAGGGATTTTTGGCACTGATATCGAAAAAGAGTATCACATTGCCCAATCGATTTTCGCATTTTCACGATTAGAATTGCTTGATATCACGCTCTGTGGTGTTCAGGCGGCATTTGTTGAAAACGAAGTTAAAAATCAATTGATTGGCAAAGTTCTGGCATATTTTACATCTGATGATAAGCAATTATTAGAAACATGCATCAGTGACCAAAAATATCACCCAGCAATTATTGAACGCTTGTTAGAATACCAAAAATTGTTGCTAGCCATACCCATTAACTAAATTAGTTGTCAGAATAATAGGAGATTTGCATGAAAAAAACTAAGTTATCCCTCACCTTTTTAGCCCTATTTATTTCTGGCGCGGCGTGTGCTGAAACGGTTGATTTAAGGATTATCGAAACAACCGACTTGCACGGTAATATGATGAATTATGATTATTTTAAAGATCAATCCATCGATGCTTTTGGATTAGCCAAAACAGCTAATTTGATTCACCAAGCAAGACGTGAAGTAAAAAATAGTGTGCTTGTCGATAATGGCGATTTGATTCAAGGTAGCCCAATGGCTGATTATGCAGTGCATAAAGGCCTTAATGATGGCGATATTCATCCAGTTTATAAAGCTCTCAATACGCTTGATTATGTTGTTGGTAATATTGGTAATCATGAATTTAATTTTGGCTTGGAATTTTTACAAAAAAGCCTTGCTGGCGCTAAATTCCCTTATGTTAATGCAAATGTCTATGATGCTAAAACCAATAAGCCGTTCTTTAAGCAATATCTTATTGTCGATACCCCCGTCATTGATAGAAGCGGCAATAAGCAAACAATAAAAATTGGTTACATTGGCTTTGTACCACCGCAAATTATGCAATGGGACAAACTTAATCTTGATGGTAAAGTTGTGGTTAAAGATATTACCGAAACAGCCAAGCACTTGATTCCAGAAATGAAAAAGCAAGGTGCTAATATCATTATTGCTATTCCCCATTCGGGGGTTTCTTCTGAACCTTATAAAGCTTTGGCCGAAAATTCGGTTTATTATTTAAGTCAGGTTAAAGGTATTGATGCAATTATGTTTGGCCACGCCCATGGTGTGTTCCCGAGCGAGGAGTTTAAATCATTACCAAATACCGATATCAAAACTGGTAACATTAATCATGTGCCTGCTGTTATGCCCGGACATTGGGGTAACCATTTGGGCGTGGTGGATTTAGTGCTTGATGGCGATAAATCTAATTGGCAAGTGACGTCAGGCAAATCTGAAGCTAGACCGATTTATGATGTCAAAAATAAAAAAGCACTAGTTGAAGCAGACCCAAAAATTGTTGATATTCTAACCAAAGATCACCAAGGTACGCGTGAATTTGTTGGTAAACCAATTGGTAAGGTTTTAACTGATATTACCAGCTATTTAGCCTTGGTTGAAGATAGCTCTGCCTTACAAATTATTAGCGATGCACAGATCGATTATGTTAAGCAGTTTGTTCAAGGCGATCCTGACCTTGATGGATTACCTGTTTTATCGGCCATTGCACCATTTAAAGCTGGCGGCAGGAAAAACGATCCTAGCGCTTTTGTTGATGTTAAAAAGGGTAATTTGTCATTTAGAAATGCCGCAGATATCTACCTTTATCCGAATATTTTGTCTGCCATAAAATTGACAGGTAAAGATGTTAAAGAGTGGTTAGAATGCTCAGCTGGTGTCTATAACCAAATCGATCCCCATTCATCCCAAACACAATATTTGATTAATTGGGACAAATTTAGAACCTATAATTTTGATACGATTGACGGGGTCAATTATCAAATAGATGTCACTAAACCACCACGTTATGATGCAAATTGTCAGCTAGTTAATCCTTCATCAGAAAGAATTAACAATCTTACTTATCAACAAAAACCAATTGATCCTAACCAAACATTTTTAATTGCCACCAATAATTATCGTGCTTATAGCGGTATATTTCCGGGAACAGGTGAAAAAAATGTCAAATTTAATTCACCTGATGATTTAAGAGTGATTCTTTCAGCTTATATCACCAACACCACCCAAAAATACGGCGCTGTGGAGGTTACCGTCGACAATAATTGGCGAATTGCCCCAATTACTAGCGATACCAATTTGGATATTCGTTTTGAATCATCACCAACTGATGAAGCTAAAGATTATATTGAAAAACATTCAATATACCCTATTCACTTTATCGAAAAAGATGACTCAGGTTTTGGGGTTTATCGACTTGATTTACAATCATTGATTAACACTCAGCTCCAAAATTAATTAGTATTATTATGCCCCAAAGGATTTATCAATATGAAAATAGAAAAACTAATTGAGCTTGCTAAAACAGCACGTTCTAAAGCTTATGTGCCTTATTCTAAATTTCAAGTTGGCGCAGTGCTCATTACTGAAGATGATGAAGCAATTTTAGGTTGCAATGTTGAAAATGCTTCTTACGGCTTAACTAACTGCGCAGAACGCACGGCGATTTTTAAAGCGGTATCAGAAGGTAAACGTAAGTTCAAAAAATTGGTGGTAATTGGCGATACCGATGGACCAATTTCACCTTGTGGTGCTTGTCGTCAAGTTATTAGCGAGTTTTGTGCTAAAAATATGCCAGTTATTTTGACCAATATGAACGGTAAAATTCAGGAAACCACTGTTGGAGAATTATTACCCTGGTCTTTTTCACCAAGTGATTTGGACTAATTTAGTCTCAATTATTTTCCTAATTAAGCCATTAACACTTAGGGTGATTTAACAATTAAAGATTCACCCTATTATCAATATAAGAGAGTATCGTTATGAGATTTGTTGATATTATTGAAAAAAAACGCGACGGAAAAGCACTATCAACCGAGGAAATACAATTTTTTATTACAAACTACACTAACGGAAAAATTCCCGATTATCAAGTTAGCGCTTTATTAATGGCAATTTACTATCAAGGTATGACATCAAAAGAGTGTGCAGATTTAACTAACGCAATGATGCATTCGGGCGATACAGTAGATTTGTCTTCAATTAAAGGTATTAAAGTGGATAAGCATTCAACAGGTGGTGTGGGCGATACAACGACATTAGTGCTTGCCCCTTTAGTTGCTGCTTTAGATGTACCTGTAGCTAAAATGTCAGGGCGTGGACTTGGGCACACCGGTGGTACCACCGATAAATTTGAGTCTATTCCAGGATTTAAAATTGAATTAAGTACACAAGATTTTATTAATCAAGTTAATCATAGCGGTCTTGCCGTGATTGGCCAATCTGGAAATTTAACACCAGCAGATAAAAAGCTATACTCTTTACGAGATGTAACTGGGACAGTTAATTCTATTCCGCTTATTGCAAGCTCAATTATGAGCAAAAAATTAGCCGCTGGCGCTGATGCCATTGTGCTAGATATCAAAACTGGTGATGGTGCACTAATGAAAGAGATGGCGGACTCCGAAAAATTAGCCCATGAAATGGTAAATATCGGTAACCAAATTGGCCGCAGAACCATGGCAATTATTTCAGATATGTCACAACCGCTTGGTTTTGCAATTGGTAATGCGCTTGAAATAAAAGAAGCCATTGATACTTTAAAAGGTCATGGCCCTGCTGATTTAACTGAATTAGTTTTAACATTAGGTAGCCAAATGGTTGTGCTTGCCAATAAAGCCAAGACATTGGAAGAAGCTAGAGCAAAACTTCAAGAAGTCATTAAAAATGGCAAAGCTATCGAGAAGTTCAAAACTTTAATTGAAGCACAAGGTGGTGATAGTTCAATTGTTGATCATCCTGAAAAACTGGCTAGTGCACCTTACCAAATTGCCCTACCGGCTCTTAAATCAGGTTATGTATCAAAAATTATTGCAGATCAAATTGGTATTGCGGCAATGCAGCTAGGCGCTGGGCGCGCAACCAAAGAGGATATTATTGATCCCGCGGTTGGAATCGTGTTACATAAAAAAGTGGGCGATCAAGTTGCCGAAGGCGAAGCATTGTTAACCATTCATGCTAGTACAGATAAGCTTGATGCGATTAAGCAAAAATTGTATAACAATATTATTATTAGTGATTGTGCCAATGAACCACAATTGATTTATAAAGTGATTACTGAGTAATCATTGGCAATAAGGATTTAGGAGGCACCATGTATAACTCAAATTTGAATAAAAAAATATCACTGCTTGTTGTTTTGGGGCTATTTTCAGTTAACGCTATAGCGGCTGCTTCAACAATACAATCAACAACACCAAGTTGGGAGAAAAACAAGCCTTATCAATTTACTATTTTACATACTAACGACCACCATGGTCGTTTTTGGCAAAATGATATCGGTGAATATGGTCTTGCTGCACAAAAAACAGTTGTTGATGAAATAAGAAAGGAAGTAGCCACGAAAGGTGGAAAGTTGTTGCTTCTATCTGGTGGTGATATCAATACTGGTGTTCCTGAATCAGATGTACTTCAAGCTAAACCAGATTTTTTGGGTATGAATGAAGTTGGATATGATGCGATGGCGGTGGGTAATCATGAATTTGATCACCCTTTAACCGTTATTCGTGAGCAACAAAAATGGGCCCATTTTCCATTTTTATCTGCCAATACTTACTTTAAAGGTACTGATAATCGTGTTTTTGATGCTTATAAAATGTTTGATTTAAATGGCATTAAAGTAGCGGTATTTGGATTAACCACAGATGATACCATTTTTTTAGCCTCTCCCAAAAATACTGATGGCGTTGAATTTCGAAAAACATTACCCGAAGCACAAAAAGTTATTGCCCAAATAAAAAAGACAGAAAGTCCAGATATGATTATTGCCGTTACACATATGGGACATTACGAAAATGGCGAACATGGATCGATGGCACCGGGTGATGTTGAATTAGCCCGAGGATTGCAAAGTGGCGAATTAGATATGATTGTCGGTGGTCATTCGCAAAATCCCGTTTGTATGGCTAGCCCGAATAAACGCATTACCGAATATGTACCCGGTACTCCATGCGCACCCGATAAACAAAATGGCACATGGATTGTACAAGCCCATGAATGGGGTAAATATGTTGGGCGTGCTGATTTTGTCTTTTTAAATGGCAAAATAACTTTACAAAATTACCAGTTAATTCCAATCAATCTAAAAAAAGAAGTAGATAATGGTGACGGGACAAAACGCCTTGAATATTACACTAAAGAGATCTTACAAGATAAAACATTACTCGAAAATTTAAAACCTTATCAAGAACAAGGTAAACAACAATTACTGGTTAAAAGTGGTGAATTAATCGGTCGCCTTGAAGGAGATCGCAGTGTTGTAAGATATCAACAAAGTAATATGGGACAATTATTACTCAGCGCTTTTATTGAAAAAACCAAGGCTGACATTGGTATTATGTCTGGTGGCATGATTCGTGATTCATTAATTGAAGGCAATATTACTTATCGCGACATCCTAAAAGTTGAGCCTTTTGGTAATAGTGTTGTTTATTTTGAATTGACTGGTAGCGAATTAATCGATTACCTAAAAATAGCACTCAATAAAAAACAAGGTTCGGGTGGATATCCACACCTGAAAAATATCACTCTAACACGATCTGGTGATAATATTAAAGATGTAAAAATTAAAAATGAACCCATTGATTTACAAAAATCATATCGTATTGCTACACTAGATTTTTTAGCTGCAGGCGGTGATGGTTATCCAATAACCAATACTTCACCAACTTATGTGGATACAGGTTATCGAGATGCTGATGTCGTAAAACAATATTTTGAGGAACATTCGCCAATTAATGCCTCTGATTATGAACCAACACAATTTATACACAATTAAATTATTTAAGAATGCCTGAGCGTAAATGTTTATTAGGAATACATTGTTCGAGAATAATCACCATATTATTCGGTAATCGTAACTAAGCTAACATAGCTGTAGTGCCGTGTTCAAGGTTTATACCCTATTGTTGGCACTACAGTTTTTTATAGTGTTTAATATTGAATGATTTTTATTTAGTAACTTATTAAAATATCATGAAATTTATTAATAATATTCAATAGTTCGTGTAGTTATCATGTGATCATCACACTCTTTAACTATCCAATCACCTTTTCCATTATGTTTAGAAAATTGACACTCAAGAGTTGCTTTCTTGTTGTTATCAACATATTTTTTTAATTTGATTAGCTGACCTTGTTTATTATACTCCATAGCATATGTTTCATTACCGATCACTCTAGAAATCAACTGATTTTTATTATTATATTGAAATGTCATATTATTATCAAAAAATAGTATCTTATCTTCATCATCGTAGCCGACAGAAACTGAGCGAAGTTTATCTAACTCACCCATTTTTTGAACAAATTTTGTTCTATAGTCTGTTTGGAAAATATCAAATAAATCGGTTTTATTATAATTATCGGTTGCAAACGGATTCGTATAGTTTTGATTTAGGCTAGGCAAAGACATGGTAAAATAATCATAAAATTTCCAGCTCGTTCTTTCTGTTTCTAAATCGTCAGAAGCGACAATACTACGCTTCAGTCCATAATTATAACTTTTAGTTGTCTCAACAAAAGAAGTAACTAACCCACTATCATCGAAATTCATTTCAAAAACAGAGCTGCCGCCATTATCTAGCAAATTTTGATATTGACCCAATAACTTGTTTTTTATATCGCCTGTTGCAGACTTAATACGATTTTGGGTAAGGGCATGATCAAAAAAGTAATACATTACAACTTGGTTAGTTGAGCGAGCTAAATTTTCTGAAGGATTTGCTTTTGCAAATAATACGGGATCTGATTCTATACCCCAATCATTAATGATGCGATTATATGAAAAAAAATATTTTCTTATTTTTGCTACTTTTTCTTTATCGTAATATGCATAAGTAAAATGTTCCTGATCCCATTTGTTTTCATCTTCACTATAAAAAAATGACTGTCTTATTGAATCATCGTTATCAAAGATAAACTCACCATTGACCAATTTAGCTAACTTAATATCAGACGATATTTGATTTGGAAATTGCCCATCGATGAGTTTAGGGTAACTATAGGCAAAATGTGCATCTTTTTTATTTTCGTCTAACTCTCCAGCATAAAAATATTGTTTAAAGATATCATTATTAACCCAAGAAGGAATTTGTTCAATATTATAAGTGACTGTTGCAAATGAATTTACATTATTGCTCATACCTAAAAAAAATAGTTTATCTAAAGTCACTTGTCCAAAACAAAAACTACCTTTTTTAAATTTTGTGTCGCTGTTTAATTTAGCTAATTGATAGGTTGTGGTTTGGTTGTTAGCATCTAATGAACGGTCTAATAAACCTAAGCTTGTAAAAACTTCTAATCGCCGATTTAATTCGTTATTTATCCACACTTCCGATCGTTCGTTTGCTGGATAACTGAGATCTTTTTTAAGGTAAGGGAATGTTACTTTGCCTAGATAGAAACAAATTGGTTTGTCTTGATCTTCCAGTGTTGCTTTAATTTCTTCCGTTAATTTTACTTTACTTTTATCACATCCTGACAGCATAACCAATAATGTCAGTGGAACAACATTAAAATATTTTTTCATTGTTTTTGATAGTCCTTTTCCTATTATTTTTATTTCTGATAAATCTTTTAAGAAATAATCCATTTTTGATTGTAACATGATTTAGGTAAGGTGATAAGTTTGCTCATTTTTCTTATCTGTTCTAGATCAATATTTGGACAGATTATTATTGATGATTTTTGCTAAAAAACTAAAATTCATATTGATAATATTCAATATTAAAATAGCTATATATCGGAAGGACTTTAATAAAAAAATAGGGACAATCGTCCCTTAATTTTTAACATGTTGTTTATTTATTTTTTTTTAAACGCGGCAGCAAATGCATTACCCATCGCATTATTGACACTCGACGATGTGTGCGTTTTTTGGGTATTATTGACGCTCCCTTTATTAATAGATTGACGATTGTCAGCTTTCGAAATAGCAGGATCATTTAACCGCATTGATAAAGCGATACGTTTGCGTGGAATATCAACTTCAATCACTTTCACTTTAACAATATCACCAGCTTTTACCACTGTTCTTGGATCGTCAACAAACTTATCTGAGAGTGCCGAAATATGCACTAAACCATCTTGGTGAACCCCAATATCCACAAAAGCACCAAAGTTGGTTACATTGGTTACCGAACCTTCCATAATCATGCCAACTTTTAGATCTTCCATCGTTTCGATATCATCAGCAAATTGAGCGGTTTTAAATTCAGGCCTTGGATCACGTCCTGGTTTGTCGAGCTCTTTAATAATATCAGTTACAGTAGGAACGCCAAAATGGTCATCAACATAATCAACTGCGTTAAGCGATTTTAAGTAATTTGTATCACCTAAAATCTCTTTTAATGATTTATGATTTTTTTCTAAAATTCGCTCTACGACAGGATAAGCCTCTGGATGAACCGCTGATGCATCAAGTGGGTTTTTACCATCCATAATCCGTAAAAAACCAGCACACTGCTCAAATGCTTTAGGGCCTAAACGTGATACTTTTAATAACTGCTTACGGTCGGTAAATTGCCCATTTTCATTACGCCAATCAATGATATTTTGGGCAATCACTTTATTAAGTCCAGCAATACGTGCAAGTAGCATCATTGAGGCGGTATTCAAATTAACACCAACGGCATTTACACCATCTTCAACAACAGCATCAAGTTTTTTAGCTAACTGAGTTTGGCTTACATCATGCTGATATTGACCAACACCGATTGATTTAGGATCAATTTTAACAAGCTCTGCTAATGGATCTTGTAAACGCCTAGCAATAGATACCGCACCTCGAATCGACACATCAAGATCAGGAAACTCTTGCGCCGCAAGTTCGGATGCTGAATACACTGACGCTCCAGCTTCGCTAACAATCACTTTTTGCGCTTTGACCTCTGGGTATTTTTTTTGAACATCAAGATAAAAACGCTCAGTTTCGCGCGAAGCCGTACCATTGCCAATAGCAACCAATTCAACTTTGTACTTGATACAAAGCGCTGCCACCATCATAGCTGCTTTATCGGCTTGCCCAGTATGTGGATAAATTGTTTCAGTCGCAACTAATTTACCAGTTGCATCAACAACCGCTATTTTGACCCCAGTACGTAATCCTGGATCCATACCCATAGTCACTTTCATACCCGCCGGAGCTGCCATTAACATATCATGCAAGTTGGCAGCAAATACATTAATCGCTTCTTCTTCGGCGCGTTCTCGTAATGTTGTCATTAATTCGGTTTCCATGTGCATTAAAATTTTAATGCGCCATGTCCAATTAATAACGGCTTTACGCCATTTATCCGCTGGCTGATCATTAAAATGGACACCTAAATATTCAGTAATAATTTGTTCACAATAGCTTTCTTTTGGTGGCTCTTCGAATTGTGGATCGGCATTTAACGAGAGCTGTAAATAGCCTTCATTTCGCCCTCGGAACATCGCTAATGCACGATGAGATGGAATTTTAGAAATAAGTTCACTTTGCGAAAAATAGTCTCGGAATTTTGCGCCTTCTTCTTCTTTGCCACTCACCACTTGTGAAACTAAATGAGCGTTATTCCAAAGATAATGACGTACTTTTGCCAGTAATGTCGCATCTTCAGCAAATTTTTCCATTAAAATATAACGCGCACCATCTAATGCTGATTTTGTATCAGTAATACCTTTATCTACATTGAGATATTTTTCTGCTTCGATTTCTGGATTTAATGAAGGATTTTGCCATAAGTCATCTGCAAGTGGTTCAAGCCCTGCTTCAATGGCAATTTGACCTCGAGTACGACGCTTCGGTTTATATGGCAAATAAAGATCTTCAAGTTCGGTTTTACTCAACGTTGATACAATGCGTTCACTTAATTCTGGCGTTAATTTTCCTTGATCTTCTATAGACTTTAAAATTGTTTGTTTACGATCTTCAAGCTCACGCAGATAATTCAATCGGCTATCTAAATTACGTAATTGGGTATCATCAAGCCCACCAGTAACCTCTTTTCGATATCGCGCAATAAATGGAACAGTACTGCCTTCGTCTAATAATTGAATCGCAGCTAAAACTTGTTCTGGTTTTACTATAAGTTCACCAGCTATAATATGACTAATTTGATTATTTACCATGGTATCTCTGAATATTTTGTCAATTAACGGAATTTATCTTCAACATGCAAAAAGCTAATTATATAACAAGAGAGGGCTATTTAGCACTCGATCGTGAGCTAAAATATTTATGGAAAGAAGAAAGGCCTAAAGTTACCCAAGCGGTATCAGATGCTGCTGCGCTTGGTGATCGCAGTGAAAATGCCGAATATATCTATGGTAAACGAAGACTTAGAGAAATCGATAGACGAGTTCGTTTTCTTGCCAAACGATTAGAATCATTGACTATTATCGATCCAGATCCAAGACAAGAGGGTAAAGTATTTTTTGGTGCATGGATAAAGTTAGAAGATGAAAATGGAAATCTACACGTTTATCGCATTGTGGGGGCTGATGAGTTTAATCCTAAAAAAAATTGGATATCTATCAACAGCCCTGTGGCAAGAGCATTAATAGGACATAAAGTTGATGATGAAATAACCGTTATCACTCCAAATGGAAAAACGTTTTATTACATTGTAGAGATCAGCTACACAAAGTTAGAGGTTTAACTATATAAATTATTAAGCATTAAGTATATAATCATACTAACATATTGATAATTAATTTAATTTATTATGATTTCCATTGATCAGATCTATATCTATCCAATCAAATCGATGCAAGGCATACCGCTGACAAAGGCAAATACTGGCGATGGGGGCTTTGAACACGATCGTATTTTTATGCTTAGTGAACCCAATGGTTCATTTATTACTGCAAGGCAATACCCTGAACTTTTGAAATTCAAAACATCAATAGTAAAAAATGAAGTATACGTTTCGATATCTCCAACAAAAATGATAAAATTCAATCTTGATGAGTTTTCATTAAGTAATGAGCCAACCGAAGTTTGGGGAAATCATTTCACCTCGCAAATTGCTCCCATACGAGTAAATCAATTTTTCAGCCAAATTCTACATAAAGACGTACAATTACGATGGGTTGGGCAACAGTTAACTCGTCGAACAAAACGCTACCCAGAAGTACCTGTTAGTTTTGCTGACGGTTATCCTTATTTGTTATTGAACAAGGCTTCATTTAATTATTTACAACATCAATGCCCAGAACAACTCGATATTAGGCAATTTCGAGGTAATATTATTATTCAAGGTGCACTCCCTTTTGCTGAAGATGGTTGGAAGACAATCAAAATTGGCGAGGTAATTTTTGATATTGTTAAACCTTGTACTCGCTGTGTGCTAACAACAATCGATGTCAATTCATCAAAACCATTTGCTAATAATGAACCGCTTAAAACATTACGGTATTTTAGAGCCGATGAGCAAGGCCAAATTGATTTTGGTATGAATATGATTGCCCGAAATCATGGCACCATTTCAATTCACGATAAAATAGAGATATTGGAAAAGCAAATAGCCAAAAACTATATAAAAAACTTTCCTCCAGAAATAAAAAGCGAAACACAACTTTGCACAATTACTTTTGAAGATAAAACTATTAAAGGTAACAATAAGCAAACCATTTTAGAACAGTTAGAACAACATAAAATAGCATTACCTTATTCCTGTCGTTCGGGTGTTTGTGGACGTTGCTCAGTTGTTTTAAAAAAGGGAGAAATAAGTGCATTAACTCAGTCAGCTATAAAACTTAATAATCGAATTTTAGCCTGTAGCTGCGTTCCCAAAGGAGATATTACTATCGAATCATCCAAAAAAGAATAAAATTAATATGACAACTATTTTACTGATTTCTGTTTTTGATATTAAGAAATAGCTTCTAATTCAAAATGTTCTACCAATCTCATCTGCTCAGATAAAGGTTGCCACATAGGCTGCAATCGGTCATTCATAACTTTAATTGCTTCGGCAAAATAAAAAGTTTTGTTCATTGCAATAAACGAAGGCTGTGCAATAACACAAAGTGAGGCATTTTTTCCAGCTTCGACAACCATCAAACAAATTTTTTGACCACCCTCTTGTAAATTTACCTCAACAATATCGGCTATTTTAGGAGTATATAACATTGGTTGTTGAGAAAAGTACCAGCTTTTAGGCATTTGAGGTTTTAAAAAATTAGCCGCAACAATAGCGTTAATGGATAATTCAATTTTTTGTGAGTCAGACAGGTTAAGCAACTGGCAACTATCATGAAATTGATAATAAGATGTTGCATCGCTAACAGAAAATGAAAATTCACCAAAAACATCAGGAATTAACATTTTACTTGGATAACAAGAACGAAATAACATTTCAGATGAAACTTCAAGCATTAGGCTATCGTATTCGCTGTCAAAATACCAACGCCAACAATCAGTCGGCCGAAAAGCCATTTTCATTGATGTATTATCCTCGTTAATTGAACCAAATTTAGCCAAAAAGATAACATAACTTAGATAAAAAATAAATAAAAATTTAAAATAAAAATTATTTAATTATATAATTTTTAAAAATTTTAAATAATGACTGAAAGGATCCAAAAAATCTAAGTTAGATCTGATTCAGATCCATTTGGATCCTTTTAGATCAATTTTTTAAACATAAAAAAAGGCGCTTTTAAGCACCTTTTTTAGCTGTAAATTACAGTTTAGCTTGCTACATTAATACGTTTCATATCAATCATATAGCTACGGAGTTTGCGTCCAATTTTTTCTATTGGATGATTGCGAATTTCTTCGTTTACATCACGTAATTGGGCATTATCTACACTCCCTTCAGGGATCCCTTTACCAAGATCTCCCGATTGTAACATCGGCATAAATTTTTCTTTTAATAATGGGACTGCAGCATTAGCAAATAGATAGTTACCATACTCAGCCGTGTCAGAAATTACAACATTCATTTCATATAAACGTTTACGAGCGATAGTATTAGCAATAAGTGGTAATTCATGTAATGATTCATAATAAGCAGATTCAGGTAAAATGCCAGATTCAAGCATAGTTTCGAATGCTAACTCAACACCAGCTTTCACCATTGCAATCATCACTACCCCTTGATCAAAGTAAGCCTGCTCATCAATTTTACCTTGATATTCAGCGGCCTTTTCAAATGCAGTTTCGCCCGTTTCTTTACGCCATTTAAGTAGGTTAACATCATCATTTGCCCAATCTTTCATCATGGTTGATGAAAACTCGCCAGAGATAATATCGTCCATATGCTTACGATAAAGATCAGTCATAATCACTTTCAATTCTTTTGCTAAAGCGTTTGCCCTTAATTTAGCTGGATTTGATAAACGATCCATCATTAAGGTAATTCCACCTTGTTTTAACGCTTCAGTGATTGTTTCCCAACCAAATTGAAGCAATTTACATGCATAAGCAGGATCGACACCATCTGCAACCAATTTATCAAAGCAAAGTAACGATCCAGTTTGTAACATACCACAAAGTATTGTTTGTTCACCCATTAAGTCTGACTTAACTTCAGCAACAAATGAAGATTGTAAAACACCAGCACGATGTCCACCTGTTGCTGCTGCCCATGCTTTAGCGATTGCTAAACCCTCACCTTTGGGATCGTTTTCCGGATGGACAGCGATCAGTGTCGGTACCCCAAAGCCACGTTTATACTCTTCACGTACTTCAGTCCCTGGGCATTTAGGTGCTACCATGACAACAGTGATATCAGAACGAATCTTTTCACCCACTTCAACAATATTAAAACCGTGTGAATAACCTAGTGCTGCACCTTGTTTCATTAGTGGTTGGACAGCTTGCACCACAGCCGAATGTTGCTTGTCAGGCGTTAAGTTGATCACAAGATCAGCAGTTGGAACTAATTCTTCATAACTTCCTACTTTAAAACCATTTTCAGTTGCTTTTTTCCAAGATGCACGTTTTTCGGCAATGGCTTCTTTGCGTAATGCATAAGATATATCTAAACCCGAATCACGCATATTAAGACCTTGATTAAGGCCCTGTGCACCACAACCTACAATGACAATCTTTTTACCTTTCAAAAAATCAGCTTCTGATGCAAATTCATCACGAGCCATAAAACGACATTGACCTAGTTGTTCTAATTTTTCACGTAGATTAAGTGTATTAAAATAGTTTGACATTATTCTCTCCAATAGTTGAGTTATTCATAATCGAATATCGACAATATATATTACTTTTTATATTGCTAAAATTGATATATTTAAAATATAATGTTGCATAAATTGCAACATACTTGCTAAGTTAATTACTTTCTTTTAATCTAAACCACCCTCAATTCACCAATCAATCAATATGGATGCTCGATATAAGCAAGCTAATAAAGAAGCTATACTTTCGTTATTGTTAACTTTTATTTATCTTCTTGGATGGGTTGTTTGTGCTTACTGCGTTAACGATAATCTAGGATTTTTAGGTCTTCCATTGTGGTTTGAACTATCTTGCATCATGGTACCTGTTGGTTTTGTATTACTCTGCTGGATGGTTGTAAAATTTCAATTCAAAAATATTTCATTAGAACAAACTAAGTGATAAAACAATGAATTTGGATATTATTGTACCTCTTGTCATCTATCTTATTTTCGTGTTTGCGTTATCAATTTATTCCTATATGAAACGCAAAAAGGTGAATCAATTTACTGATTACTTTATCGGTAATCGAACCATGGGAGGATTTTTACTCGCCATGACATTAGCTGCAACTTATATTAGTGCCAGCTCTTTCATTGGTGGCCCAGGTGCAGCCTATAAATTTGGTCTTGGTTGGGTACTATTGTCGATGATCCAAGTCCCAACAGTACTACTTTCACTTGGTATTTTAGGCAAAAAATTTGCCATTTTAGCACGCAAATATGATGCAATAACCTTAAGTGATATGCTTTATGCTCACTATAAAAGTAAAACCATTGTTTGGTTTGCAAGTATTACTCTTGTCGTTGCCTTTATTGGTGCGATGACGGTACAATTTGTCGGCGGGGCTCGATTGCTACAATCATCAATAGGTATTCCTTATCATACCGGGCTATTAATATTCGGTATTGGTACTGTTATCTATACTGCATTTGGTGGTTTTAGAGCCAGCATTTTAAATGATGCATTTCAAGGTTTAGTGATGATAATTGGCGCGATATTATTACTTGGTGCGATTATTTATGCAGGTGGGGGAATTACGACAATAATTGATCGATTAATGGAAATTGATCCTGCACTTTTAACACCACAAGGGCCCAATGATTTCATAGATTTACCGTTTATGGCGTCATTTTGGATTTGGGTTTGTTTTGGTGTGGTTGGTTTGCCTCATACTGCAGTGCGTTGTATGGCCTATAAAGATAGCAAAGCCGTGCATCAAGGAATTATTATCGGTACTATTGTTGTTTCTGTGATTATGCTAACCATGCACTTATCTGGCGCTTTAGGTCGTGCTATTATTAGTGATTTAACAATTCCAGATCAAATAGTGCCAACATTGATCATAAATGTATTACCTCCTTTTGCAGCAGGTATCTTTTTGGCAGCACCTCTTGCAGCGATTATGTCCACTATTAATGCTCAGTTATTACAAGTATCATCAGTTCTTATTAAAGATCTATTTTTAAGAATCAAAACTCATGTTAATTTTAGCGATAAATTTCTCACTCATATATCAGTCACTATCACTTTTATTTTTGGTGGATTGCTTATTTTAGCTGCATGGACTCCTCCTGACATGATTATTTGGTTAAATTTACTTGCTTTTGGAGGGCTTGAAGCTGTTTTTCTATGGCCGTTAGTGCTTGGATTATACTGGAAAAATGCCAACGCTACAGGGGCGCTTTGCTCAATGCTTACTGGCGCTGTGAGTTATACATTATTAGCGAGTTATGATATTAAACTATTAGCTCTCCACCCAATAGTACCGTCTCTAGCTATTGGATTTATTGTTTTTATTATAGCCAATATGTTTGGCAATAAAAGGGAAAATTATGCCTTGGATTCAACTCAAAATTAATACAACTAGTGATATTGCTGAACAAATTAGCGAGCAATTAGAAGAATCAGGCGCAGTATCTGTGACATTTCAAGACACGTATGATACTCCTGTATTTGAACCACTACCCGGCGAAACTAAACTTTGGGGTAACACCGATGTCATTGGCTTATATGATGCTCAAACAGATATCAATGAATTAAAAGCAATATTAAATCTTGAGCAATATTCTTATAAATTTGAACAATTGGAAGATAAAGACTGGGAGCGAGAATGGATGGATAACTTTCATCCTATGCAATTTGGTAAACGACTTTGGATTTGTCCAAGTTGGCGCGATGTACCCGATGCAAACGCAGTCAATGTTATGTTAGATCCTGGTTTAGCATTTGGAACAGGTACTCACCCAACCACTGCATTATGCTTAACTTGGCTAGATAGTTTAGATCTGAACGATAAATTAGTAATTGATTACGGTTGTGGGTCTGGTATTTTGGCAATTGCAGCACTTAAATTAGGCGCAAAGCGAGTAATTGGTATCGATATTGATCCTCAAGCCATTCAAGCTAGCCGTGACAATGCTCAACGTAATGATGTCAGCGAAAAGTTAGAACTTTATTTATCAAAAGATATCCCTGATAATTTACAAGCAGATATCCTTGTTGCCAATATTTTAGCTGGTCCATTAAAAGAACTTGAACCACATATAAGTAAATTAGTAAAACCGCAAGGTAAGCTAGGATTATCGGGTATTTTAGCAACTCAATCACCAAGTGTTTGTATGGCTTATAAACCTCATTTTACACTAGATCCTGTTGTTGAACAGGAGGAGTGGTGCCGTATCACTGGTAAAAAAATTTAAAAAAATAACGTTACCCCCTTTTAAGTTAGAGAAAAAATGCGTAATATAGCCGGCCTTAATTTGCTTAGCATTGGTGAGATTAAATTAAGAAATAATTTAATTGCTGCACCAATGGCTGGAATCAGCGATAAACCATTTCGTAATTTGTGCTATCAGTTTGGTGCTGGTATGACAGTTTCAGAAATGTTTTTAGCAAATTCGGATGTTTGGCATACCGATAAATCAGCTTTGCGGATGGTTGCAAGCGAGGATATGGGTGTTCGTGCAGTACAAATTGTTGGTTCTGATCCCGACGAAATGGCTAGAGCTGCAGAATTTAATGTCAAACATGGCGCTCAATTGATTGATATCAATATGGGGTGCCCAGCTAAAAAGGTCAATAAAAAATTGGCAGGATCTGCTTTAATGCAGTATCCAGAACTTATTAAAAAAATTTTGCAGAAAGTTGTCGGTGCAGTTGATGTTCCGGTAACATTAAAAACGCGGACTGGATGGAATAAAGATCATAGAAATTGCATAGAAATCGCACAAATTGCACAGGACTGTGGCATAAAGGCAATTACTATTCATGGAAGAACACGTGCTTGCTTATTCAATGGTGTGGCTGAATATGATTCTATTAAGGCAGTTAAAGAAAACGTTACAATTCCTGTAATTGCCAATGGGGATATTTGTACACCTGAACAGGCAAAAGATGTTTTTCAATATACGCAAGCTGATGCTATAATGATCGGCCGAGCGGCACAGGGGCGACCTTGGATATTTGAAGAAATTGCATTCTATTTAACACATGGACAGTTACAGAAAAATAAAAGTATTGATGAAGTAGAACAAGTTGTATTGTCACATCTTGATGAACTTTATCAATTTTATGGAGAATACAAAGGATTAAGGATTGCCAGAAAGCATGTAAATTGGTACACCAAGAATTATGCTGACAGCGATCAATTCAGGCGCTTATTTAGTGTACTTAGCAATACAAGTGAGCAAGTAAACACTCTAAAAGCATTTTTTAGTCAAATTAGAAACAACCCAAAGAGTTAAGAATACTATGTCAGAACAACGCGTTACAGCTGCAGCACTTAAATTTACAACTGTAAATTCTCAGGACCAAATAACACAAAAGCCATTGCGAGATTCCGTAAAGCAAGCTTTAAAAAACTATTTATCGCAATTAAATGGTGAAGATCCTACAGATCTTTATGAATTAGTGTTAGCTGAAGTTGAACATCCATTCCTTGATATGGTTATGCAATATACACGTGGCAATCAAACTCGAGCAGCAAATATGCTTGGTATCAACCGCGGTACACTTCGCAAAAAATTAAAACAATACGGAATGAGTTAATCGTCTATTATTTAACATTTTATAATATAAAAGGCACCTTAATATAAGGTGCTTTTTTCCATTTTAAAGCACAATTACAAAATTCATTCAATGCTTTATTTTTATAATACTTACTAAGCAGATAAACGTTTAATTAATGTAGGTGTTAAAGTTAATGTATGGAGTGAATCTGTAGGGTTATGAAATCGATTTAATAATGTTTCAACAGCCAATTGTCCTAATTCTTCTTTTGGTTGATGGATAGTAGTTAAAGGTGGCGTCATATATTGTGCAATTTCAATATCATCATAACCAATAATTGCAATATCTTTTCCTGCTTCAAGACCATTTTGATAAAGTGCTTGATAAGCACCGATAGCCATAGCATCATTAGAACAAAACACAGCCTGTGGGGGAATAGATAGTTTTAATAAATTTTGCATAGCAACAATTCCTGATGCAAATTGGAAGTCACCTTGTGCCTCATACTTG
Source organism: Gilliamella sp. X-23 (assembly GCF_057063545.1). Lineage (NCBI taxonomy): Bacteria > Pseudomonadati > Pseudomonadota > Gammaproteobacteria > Orbales > Orbaceae > Gilliamella > Gilliamella sp. X-23. Next base: position 33,817 of record NZ_JBXSQG010000013.1, on the reverse strand, counting down.
CTTAAAATTGTTAAACTAGCATTTTGCATAGCCTTCCGATATCCTTGTAGGCGCGATTGTGCTTGAGTATTATTTAAAGGACCTGTGATGCATGCTATCTGTTTGTAGTTTTGCTTAATCAGATATTGTGTAGCAATCATTGCTCCAAAAAAAGAATTATCTTGAATAATATCACACATACCATCAAATGGTGTCCAATCCATCATTACTATAGGAAGCTTAGGGTATCGAGCGAATATCTGCTTTGGAATTGAATAAGTTTCAGTACACATAGCCAGTAAACCATCAACACGCTTTTGCAGTAAATGTTCAATATTATCAAGCATACGCTGATGATCACCTTCGGTACTACATAAAATCAAATTATAACCAAGCTCATAACAACTACGCTCAACACCTTGCACTACTTCAGAGAAAAAAGGATTATTGCTTGCTGTCACCAACATACCAATAGTATAAGTTTTATTGCTTTTTAAACTGCGAGCAATAGCTGAAGGGGTATAATTTAGTTGTTTGATTATCTGCTCAACTTTTTCACGTATAGCTGGGCTAACATAACGATCATTATTGATGACATGAGAAACAGTTGAAGTCGATACATTCGCAGATTTTGCAACATCCTTTATTGTAACCAAATTTTTATTGCTCTTCTATAAACCTTGTAATTTAATGAAATCTTCTACTTCATTACGTGTTGGCACTGATGTCTGTGCTCCCGCTTTAGTCACCGATAGTGCCGCAGCGGCATGAGCATATCTAACAGCTTGATTGAGTGTTTTTCCTTCTAATAAGGCAGTTACTAACATTCCATTAAATGTATCGCCAGCACCAATAGTATCAACAGCTTTAACATGAAATCCTGAAACAATTTTGCCCTCACCACAATAACTTACCCAAGCCCCTTTACTACCCAGTGTAATAATAACGGTATTAATACCTTTATTATGTAAAAATAATGATGCTTTTTGTGCATCTTGTTCTGTAACAATTTTTATACCTGTTAAAAACTCGGCTTCTGTTTCGTTTGGTGTAATAATATCAATGTGTTTAAGTAAATCATCTGATAAATTTTGTGCAGGCGCTGGATTTAAAATTACTTGGGTATTATTTTGTTTAGCTAATTTTGCTACATGTTTTATAGTTTGTAATGGTGTTTCAAGTTGCATTAAAATCGCATTTGCTTTTATTATATCATCTTCAAATTGACCTACATATTCAGGTGTAACCGCTGAATTTGCTCCTTCATGGATAGCAATTTGATTCTCTCCTTGTTTATTGACTAGAATCAATGCAACACCGGTATTTTTGCTTTCAACTACAGCAATAGTATGGGTATCTATATGATCGCTTTCTAATTGTTGCTTAAATTTCTTACCAAAATCATCATCCCCCACCGCTGCAATAAACTGAACGTTAGCACCTAAACGCCCAGCAGCAACAGCTTGATTAGCACCTTTACCTCCATATGAAATTTTATAGTTTGAACCTTTTAATGTTTCGCCTGGTTTAGGAAATTCATTTACATTTAAGATATGATCAATATTTACGCTACCAATCACAATTAATTTATTTAAATTCATATAACTACTCCATAATCACATAGCAATAGGACGCTAGAATGCGTCCTAAAAAAGTTTATTTAGTGATAAGTTTTAATTCTACAGGGATTTTTGTATCAACTTTTTCACCTTTTATAACTTTATCTGCAATTTCAACACCCATTGAACCTATTTTTTCTGGTTGTTGAGCTACCGTTGCTGCCATTTTTCCACGTTCAACAGATTTAATGCCATCCTCAGTACCATCAAAGCCAACCACTAAAATATCATTTCGTCCAGCAGTTTGAATTGCACGCACAGCACCTAATGCCATTTCATCATTCTCTGCAAATACCGCTTGCACTAAAGGGTAAGCAGTTAATAAATTTTGCATAACATTCATACCTTTGGCACGATCAAAATCAGCTGGTTGTGCAGTTAAAATAGTAAATTGGTTATCTTTCATTGAGTTGGTAAAGCCCTCACCACGTTCACGAGAAGCCGAAGTACCAACTATACCTTGTAATTGAATCACTTTTGCACTAGCACCTAATTTTTGAAAAATAAAATCACCAGCCATTTTACCTCCTGCAACATTATCGGATGCAATATGGCTAATAACCTCTCCCTTAACGGAAGCACGATCAAGTGTTATAACAGGAATTCCCGCTTTATTTGCGGCAAGCACTGCATTACCAACAGCCTCAGAATCAGTAGGATTGATAAGAATTACTTTAGTCCCTTTAACAATAGTATCTTCAACATTTGCAAGTTCCTTAGCTGGATTATTTTGTGAATCTAATATCACTAATTCATAACCCAGCTCCTTAGCTTTATTTACTGCACCTTCTTTTAAATTAACAAAAAAAGGATTATTAAGGGTTGAAACAACTAAAGCTATATTTTCTTTTGCTAAAGCTTGAGAGGCAAAAGAAAAATTTAATGTAATGGCAACAATGGCTGTAAAAATTTTTCCGAATTTCATAACTTTCTCCTAAAATAAGACACCTAGTTTAAAGCAACTATTTATTGGTCTTTTTATCGACTAAAACTGCTAATAAGATAACAACACCTTTTACAATCATTTGGTAGTAAGCATCCACACCCAACATATTTAATCCATTATTTAAAAAGCCTAAAATTAAAGCACCTATCAGTGTTCCGATAATCTTTCCTCGTCCCCCAGACATACTAGTACCACCAAGAACAACAGCAGCTATTGCATCCATTTCATAACCTGTACCCGCTGTAGGTTGTGCTGAAGATAATCGTGCCACTTCAATAGTACTCGCAACAGCACAAAGTAAGCCACTAATGGCATAAACAATAATTTTTACCCGATCAACATTAATTCCTGAAAGACGAGTTGCAGCCTCATTTCCACCAAGTGCATAGATATAGCGACCCAAGCGAGTATATTTTAATAGGTACCATGCAAAGATAAAAACAATAGTCATAATTAATATTGGCACAGGAATGCCTAGTACTCGACCAAATGCAACCCATTCAAATAATTCAGAATTATCATTACTACCAGTAGAAATAGGACTACCTTTAGTGTAGACCTGTGTTACCCCCCGTAGAATAAGCATCATAACTAAGGTGGCAATAAAGGCTTGAAGTTTCCCTTTAGCTATAATAAGCCCCGAAAAAGCACCCAATAACCACCCTAAAGTCAAAGAGACAAAAATAGCAATAAAAGGTGAAATATCTGCACCAATCATAGAAGCAGTAATTGCACCTGTTAAAGCAAATATTGATCCCACACTTAAATCAATTCCAGAAGTTAAAATGACTAGAGTCATCCCAACAGCAATAACCGCATTAATTGAAGTTTGCTGTAATATATTGAAAAAATTATTTAACGTAAAAAAGTTATCACTTAAACAAGAAACAATAGCAATTAAAACGAGTAAAGTGATTAAGGACTTTTGTTCAATTAATATGTTCTTAAATGTTTTATTTTGCAACATCAGCGCTCTCCTGTGTTTTTCCAACGGCTGCTGCCATAAGTTTTTCTTGTGTTGCCTCACAACTTAAAAAGTGTCCTGTCACTCTTCCCTCGTGGATAACTAAAATACGATCACTCATACCCAGTATTTCAGGCATATCTGATGAAACTAAAATGACACTTAAACCTTGCTCTTTAAATTGATTAATGAGTTGATAAATTTCTTTTTTAGCTCCAACATCTACCCCTCGTGTCGGTTCATCTAAAATTAATATACTTGGGCGAGTCATTAAACCTTTAGCAATAGCAACTTTTTGTTGATTACCGCCAGATAAGAAGCCAATTGTTTGATTAATTGACGGTGTTTTAATATTAAATAATCCAACAAAGTCTTTAACTACTTCTTGTTCCTCAGTTAACCGTAATTTCTTAAATTTGCTGGCAAAATAATTTAGAGCATTAAGTGACATGTTATCTTTCACTGACATGCCTAAAATTAGTCCATCTTTTTTACGGTCTTCAGAAATATAAACAATACCATTTGTTAAACCTTCACGCGGTGAACTAATTTTAACTGATTTATCATTTAATATTATTTCACCTGACTTTGCAGGGTTAGCACCATAAATCATTTTCATTAATTCCGTTCGCCCAGCCCCCATTAAACCTGAAATACCAAGTATTTCGCCTTCATGAAGACTAAAACTAATATCATTTACGCCTACACCTTTTAAATTTTTAACCTCTAATGCAATGTTACCTCGAGGTACATTAATTCTTGGATATTGTTCTTGGAGCTTTCGACCAACCATCATTTCAATTAACATATCTTCATTTAATTGATCAATTTTTTTTTCACCAACAAATTGCCCATCACGTAATACAGTCACTTCATCACAAATTTCAAAAATCTCTTTTAATCGATGCGATATATAAACCACACCACAATTTTGTTTTTTAAGTTTTTTTATTACTTCAAAAAGAGACATTGTTTCAGTATCTGTAAGCGCATCAGTAGGTTCATCCATAATAATTACTTTGGAGTTAAAACTAAGAACTTTAGCTATTTCAACCATTTGCTGCTCACCAATAGATAAGTCACTAACTAAACGACGGCTATCATAATTCAGGTGAAGTTCAGCAAGTAATTTATCGGCTTGAGCGTATGTTTTTCTCCAATCTATACAACCGAATTTATTGGTAAATTCACGCCCTAAAAATATATTTTCAGCAATACTAAGCTGTGGAATTAAATTCAATTCTTGATGGACAATACCTATCCCAGCTTCTTGTGAAGATTTAGGCCCATGAAAGTTCACTTTATTACCTAAATAAATAATCTTACCTTCATCTTTTGGGTAAATTCCGGTTAAAACCTTCATCAAAGTTGATTTACCCGCACCATTTTCACCAATCAAAGCCATAACTTGGCCTGCGCGTACAGTTAAATTAACTCCGGCAAGAGCTTTTACACCAGGAAAGGATTTGTGAATATTTATAAGCTGTAAAAGATTATCGTTCATAAATCACTCATTATTTAGCTTTGTAGCTGAGATTTAAAAAATAACACCAGATTGTAAAATTATATTAGCAAACGGAGAACATTCACCGGTTCTAATAACAGCTTTACAATGACGAGTTTGAAGTTTTAGTTTTTCATGACTGACATAAATAGTTTCTATACTGTTATTTTGAGCCTGTTCAATTTTCTTAATTTGTTCTAGTATTAGCTTATGCATTTCACAATTTCGTTTAATAATTTCTTCAGCTAATATCACTTTTTCAATCTGCATATCTTTTGAAACTGTTTTGAAAACTTGAATAAATGATGGTACACCGTAAGTCACGGCTAAATCGATGCGTGGAGTATCGCTAGCAATGGGCAGGCCTGCATCACCTATCGCAATTTGATCTGTATGCCCCATTTTGGATAAGACATGAATAATTTCAGAATTAAACAATTGACCTTTATACATAATGTAATCCTTGGATAGATGAATAATAACCAATATCGAAACGTTTCGATGCTTATCATCTATCGGATAGATTATGACTGCAATATATAAAAATTAAACTTGTGATCTTGATCAATGTGAAATGATTCAGCTAAGCATACAGTTTTAAAAATTTATAATATGTAGGGAAACACCAAGTTGTTTTCACATCATAATTAAAATAACCCTTTAAAAAACTTATAAGGTGTTTTATCTGTTAATCGCTAATTATTTTGCTAATTATGTTGCTTTTCCATTAAAGTAGGTATCACTTTCTACTATTCTATTCTTTTGAAGATTAACTTTGTTTTTTTATGTATATTCAGTACAGTAGCTTACCTAATTACTGTAAACAACGCGAGTAACTCCTACATATAGATAAAAATATTATCATTGTTGTTAAATAATAATTTTACAGAACATAAAAACTTATAGGTATATTGATGATGAATTTTAGGTAAATATTTGCTAAAATATAGCGATTTTTAAATTATTATCTGGAGAATTTTATGGCAGGTCATAGTAAATGGGCCAATACCAAACACCGCAAAGCAGCACAAGATGCAAAACGCGGAAAAATCTTTACCAAAATTATTCGTGAGTTGGTAACTGCAGCAAAACTTGGTGGTGGCGATCCAGCGTCAAATCCACGACTACGTGCTGCAATGGATAAAGCATTATCGAATAATATGACTCGTGATACCATGAATCGAGCCATTGCTCGCGGTGTTGGTGGTGAAGATGATAGCAATATGGAAACAATTATTTATGAAGGCTATGGTCCCGCAGGTACAGCTGTCATGGTTGAATGTTTAAGTGATAACCGCAACCGTACAGTATCAGAAGTGCGTCATGCCTTTACTAAATCAGGTGGAAACTTAGGTACTGATGGCTCAGTTTCATATTTATTCACTAAAAAAGGGGTTATTTCATACCCTGTTGGCACAGATGAAGATAAAGTCATGGACGAAGCTCTTGAAGCTGGTGCCGATGATGTTGTAACTTATGATGATGGTGCTATTGATGTATTTACTACACCAGAAACTTTTGGTGAAATTAAAGATGCACTTGATGCAGCAGGTTTAGTTGCCGAAGCAGCTGAAGTATCTATGATTCCGTCAACAAAAGTTGATCTTGATATTGAATCTGCACCAAAACTATTACGTTTAATTGATATGCTTGAAGATTGTGATGATGTTCAAGAAGTTTACCATAATGGTGAAGTTTCAGACGAGGTAGCAGCAGCACTCTAATGGCCATTATTCTTGGCATCGATCCTGGCTCTCGTTTGACGGGTTACGGCGTAATCCAACAAACGGGACGTCAACTCACTTACCTTGGCAGTGGCTGTATTCGAACTGCTATTGATGATTTACCAACCCGGTTAAAACGCGTATACGCTGGTGTCAGTGAAATTATCTTACAATTCCAACCTGATATGTTTGCAATCGAACAAGTTTTTATGGCCCGTAATGCCGACTCTGCATTAAAGTTAGGTCAGGCAAGAGGCGCGGCCATTGTCGCAGCAGTAAATAATGATCTACCAGTATTTGAATATGCCGCTCGTTTAGTTAAGCAATCTGTAGTGGGAACTGGTGCTGCCGATAAAACCCAAGTGCAACATATGGTCAAATTACTATTAAAATTACCAGCTAGCCCTCAAGCTGATGCTGCTGACGCATTAGCTATAGCAATTACCCACGCTCACACTAGCCAACAACTAATAAAGTCTCGTAAGTAAAAACTTAATATTAATTTTTAACAAACATCTATAAATAAAAATGCGCCATTAAATTGGCGCATTTTATTTCTTAATATCTTAATTTTCAGCACAAGCGATACAATCTAACTCATGCATATAAAACCAACTATTCAGACTTCACTTTCGAACGGTTAGTCAATAATACGACTTTATTTCTATGTTTAGTAAATAGTTTTGTTACAAACAAAAAGAACAGTGGAACATAAAATATGGTTAAAAATGTTGCGGCTAACATGCCACCAATTACACCTGTACCTACTGCATTTTGACCAGCAGACCCAGCACCACTACTAGAGGCTAACGGATATACACCAAGAATAAAGGCAAATGATGTCATTAATATTGGACGTAGACGCAAGCGACAAGCTTCAAGCGTTGCATCAATTAATGATTTTCCTTCTTTTTCGATAGCATCTTTAGCAAATTCAACAATTAAGATAGCATTTTTTGCAGATAGACCCATTGTCGTTAATAGCCCTACAATAAAGTAAATATCATTATCAAGACCTCTAAACATAGTTGCATAAACTGTGCCTAAAATACCAAGTGGAATAATAAATAAAATCGAAATAGGAACGGTCCAACTTTCGTATAATGCCGCTAATGATAAAAATACAACGATAATAGAAATAAAATAAAGGGTTGTAGTTTGTGAGCCTGTTTGGCGTTCTTGATAAGAAATAGAAGTCCAATCAAAGGTAAAACCCTTAGGCAAATTTTTTGATAGCTCTTCCATTACAGCCATTGCTTGTCCAGAACTCATTCCAGGAGCAGGCGAACCACTTATTTCCATTGCTGATACACCATCATAACGAACGAGTGATGGTGAACCATAAGTTTTTGTCGTTGTAGCAAATGCATCATATGGAACCATTTCACCATTTCGATTTTTAACATGCCAATAACCAAAATCGTCAGGTAACATACGATATGGAGCATCAGACTGTAGGTACACTTTTTTAACTCGATTATTGTAAACAAAGTCATCAATATAAGCAGAACCTAACGCTGTCGACAATACCGTATTGACTGAATTGACCGAAACACCCAATGCTTGTGCAGCTTCAAAATCAACATTAATTTTGTACTGTGGAATATCAAGCATACTCCCTGGTCTAACTTGTTGTAGTTCTGGATGATCAGACGCTTGTCCCAACATTTGGAAAAATGCACCAACCAACGCATCATGCCCATAACCAGCAGTATCTTTCAGTACATATGAAAAGCCATTGGCCATACCTAATGCAGGTACGGCAGGTAAATTGGCAACAATTACCCGTCCTTCAGTTGTACTAGAAGTAAGTTCTCCGCCACTTTTAACCAAAGCATCAATTTTTTGATCAGTTCGTTTACGTTGTTCCCAATTTTTTAATCGAACAAAACCCATCCCCATATTTTGCCCACGTCCCACCGGACTAAAACCTGCAACAGTAAAAATTTCATCAACAGAATCTGCCTTTTTTTGGGTATAAAAATCAGATGCCTTATTTAATACTGACATCGTTTGTTCTAATGTTGAGCCTGGAGGTAATTCAACCATAACTAAAAGAACTCCCTGATCTTCGCTCGGCAAGAAACCTGTAGGTAAACGGTTAAATCCAAATAATAATCCAACCAATATTAAAGCATAACAGCCAAAAGCAATTATTGGATTACGAATAACTTTAATAACGCCTTTTTCATAAGAACGTAAACTTTTATCATAAAAACTATTAAACCATTTAAAAAAAGACTTAGTTCCTTTTGAACACCAACTAAATGGCGGTACTGATTCTAATTTTTCGCCCAATGAAATTTTTCTAATTTTATTTTTTGATGGAGCTTTTAAAATCTGTACACAAAGAGCAGGTGTCAATACAATTGCCATCAATACTGATAATCCCATCGCTGTTACAATGGTAATCGAGAACTGACGATATATTCCACCTGCTGCCCCGCCATAAAATGCCATCGGCACAAATACAGCAGATAATACAACCGCAATACCCACTAACGCTGATGTAATTTGTTCCATCGACTTAACGGTTGCATCATAAGGTGACAGCCCTTCATCATGCATAATCCGTTCAACGTTTTCGATAACAACAATAGCATCATCTACTAACAATCCAATAGCGAGTACCATCGCAAACATAGATAAGGTATTAATAGTAAATCCACAAATATAAAGAATCGCAAATGTACCTAACAATACTACAGGTACAGTAATAGTCGGAATAAGTGTAGAACGTAGGTTTTGTAAAAACACATACATTACAACAACAACCAAAACAATTGCTTCAATTAAAGTGTGAATTACATTACTAATTGATAATTTAACAAATGGAGTTGTATCATATGGAAAAGCATATTTAATATCTTCAGGGAAGATTTTAGATAACTCTTCTAATTTTTTATCAACCTTATCAGATGTATCTAATTGGTTAGCACCTGTTGCCAAATATATCCCAAGACCAGCTGATGCATTACCGTTATAACGAGAAATAAAGTTGTAATCAGATGCACCAATTTCAACTGTAGCAATATCTTTTAATAAGATATTAGAACCATTAGTATTAACTCGAACAAGAATATTTTGAAATTGTTCAGGCGTTTTTAAACGCGATTGTGCGGTAATTGTTGCATTAAGTTCTTGTCCTTCGGTTGATGGCAAAGCGCCTAATTGACCTGCCGTTACTTGTGCATTTTGCGCTTGGATAGCAGTTATAATTTCCTCAATGGATAAATTGTAATAAGTTAATTTATTTGGATCAAGCCAGATACGCATAGCATATTCAGAACCAAATAATTGTGTATCACCAACACCTTGCACTCGTCGAATTTGATCTTGTACAGTTGAATAGACAAAGTCAGCGATATCGGCTTGTGTTTTTTGTGGATTTGTCGAATAAAAACCAACAACCTTTAAAAAGTTAGTGTTATTCTTAGCGACTGATACCCCATTTTTTTGCACACTTTCAGGCAGACGGGATTTTATACTTTCTACTTTATTTAACACTTGCACTTGCGCAAAATCGGGATTAGTGCCAGGCGCAAAAGTTAACGTTGTTTGTACAAAACCTTGAGCGCTACTGGTTGATTTCATATAAATGAGATTATCTAATCCAGTTAAATTCTGCTCAAGCAGCTGAGTAACAGTGTTTTCGATAGTCTGCGCATCGGCACCAGGATAGGTTGCACTAACAGTCACAGCTGGTGGTGCAATATCAGGATACTGTTCAACGGCTAACAGCTTTATACATAAAGCACCGCCTAGCATCATCATGATAGCAATCACCCATGCAAAAACAGGTCTATCAATAAAAAACTTAGCCATAATTCAATCTACCCCTGTTTTATTTCATGCTTTTTTGGATGATACTATCTAACTGTCCTTGAGTAAGCGTTGTCGGATCGCCAACCATTTCACCTTTCATGGTTTTCCCCATTTCAACACCCGTCAAATTAAGTAAGCCTGTCACGATGACTTGTTCACCAACATCAATACCTTTTGTCACAACCCAATAACCACCTATACCAGTATAAACTTGAATATCTTGTCGATATTCAATTGTATTGTCGGATTTCAAAATTTTTGCAGTGTACTGACCTTGTTTATTACTGGTGATACCTTGTTGTGGAACAAGTATAGCATTTTTAATATAACCTAATGTCACTTGTGGTTTAACAAACATACCTGGTAAAATTTTGCCTTCATTGTTGGCAAATTGAGAGCGTAATGTCACTGTACCTGTCGTTTCGTTTACAGTCATATCTGAAAATTTAATATTACCAGGTAGAGCATATTTTGAACCATCGTTAAAAAATAATTCTACATTATTTCCTTTTGCTGGCTCATAAATAACATTTTCATCTTGAAGATACTTATTATAACGAGTAGCCGCTTCTGTCATATCGACATAAATCGGATCTAGTTGTTGAACTAATGCAAGCGGTGTTGACTGACCAGCTGCGACTAATGCACCTTCAGTTACGCTTGATTTACCTATATATCCATCAATTGGTGAATACACTTTCGTATACTCTAAATTAACTTTAGCTGTATGCTCAGCAGCTTGTGCAACTAATACAGCGGCTTCTGCCTGTTTAGCATCGGCAGCTGCTTTATCGTAATCTTGTTGACTGATTGATTTGGTATTTAGTAACCCAGCATAACGTTTTAGTGTAAGCTGTGCAATATTCGCATTTGCTTTGGCACTAGCAACACTAGCAACAGCACTATCATAATTAGCTTGATAAATAGCTGGATCGATTTGATAAAGTGACTGTCCTGCCTTAACATTTGAACTTTCGTCAAACTCACGCTTTAAAACAATACCACCGACTTGAGGTCTAATTTCAGCAATTTGAGATGCAACAACCCTACCCGGCAAACTAATTTTTAGGGTATAGTTTAACGGTTCAACTTTAAACACAGTTACTTTCGGTAAATTATTATTACCGTTTTGTGATTTACCATTATCACAGCTTGTTAATAAAAGCAGACCGACGCACGCCACAGGCAAGGCTAATAACAGCTTGTTAAATCTCATATAAAAATGACCTCAGTAAACTTAATAATTATTTTATTTTTTTTAAAATTAAATAACAGTTCTTATTTAAAAGTAATCGGCAATTTTACAAAAAATATGCATAGATTGTAAGTAGCTTTACCGCTTAATAGCACAGAGTTCTAAAAAATAACTAAGTGAGTCATCATATAAAAAAAAGTATATTGATAATTATGATTATTGCTATAAATAAAGTAATATAGACTAACTAATTTTTTGTGCTATAAAGTATCTTAAAGAAAATGTTATACTACCAATATCAAATACGGTTGCTTTAATGAAAATTGCTAAGATTAAAGTAAAAATTTACATTGCAGTGCTCCGTAATCATTTTTTTTAAAATATGATTAAATAATTAATGAGTCTATATTTAATTTAATACAGAGATGGTTATTATGGATAATTTACGTATTGTTCTAATTGTTGTTGCATCCTTGGTCATTATTGCATTGCTTATCCATGGATTTTGGATCAATAAAAAAGAACGTTCTTCTCTTTTTAGTTCAAATAAAAAAGGAGAATTCGGGCAAAAAATTCAACAAAATCAAAATTTATCTATGAATGAAATAGAAGATGATGATGTCATTTTACTCAAACCTAAAACAACAAAAAATAATGAGATCGTTGAAAGTAGTGTAGTTATAGATGAAGCGATAGAAAAACAAAACAATAAGCCTCAACAAAAAGATTTATTTGTTGATAACGACGATCAACAAGAAATTCATGCAGACAAAGAGCAAGAACCTGTTATTAACGTTAATCGTGATCTTTTTGAAGATGAAAAAGAACTTGAGCCAACGCAAGTAACAAAAGAAAAACAAGTTCATACTAATAGCGATAAACCAAAAACATTAAACACTAACGAAGAACAATCCAAAACCGAAATTATCGTGTTAAATGTCACTGGTCTTAACGGAAAATTACTACAAGGTGATGTGTTACTTGCTAGTATTATGCAATCTGGTTTTCAGTTTGGCGATATGCGAATTTTCCACCGCCATGTGGATCCTGCTGGTAATGGTCCAATATTATTTAGTTTAGCCAATATGGTTACACCAGGCTATTTGGACCCTGAAACAATGCATGAGTTTACTACTCCTGGAGTATCTATTTTCATGGTTGCACCGACAGAAGGTAACAACCAACAAAATTTTAAATTAATGTTACAAACAGCGCAACGCATAGCAGATGATGTCAACGGTGTGGTATTAGATGATGAACATCACATGCTAACTCCGCAAAAAATTGACAGCTATAAAGATCGAATAAAAAAGGCCTGTAACGAAATCTAGCCACAGTATTTTCAGCAAATCTTTAACAAAACGCCACCAATCTAGGTTGGTGGCTACAAATAAATATTAATATAACATATTTATTTAAATGACTTAATTTGGCTATGCATTATTCACAGTTAAATTAATGCAATTGTAATGATTTCCCCAAACCCTACGTTTTAATTTAAGAGCCGATTATTATGTCAATATCTAATAAATCCGAAAACTCAACAAATCTATCTGAATCAATTAAAGATATAACAAAACAATTGACTTCACTACGGAACCTAATTAGGCATCATGAATACTGCTATTACGTACTTGATACGCCAGAAATTCCCGATGTTGAATATGATAAATTAATAAAACAACTTCAAACACTAGAACAACAATATCCAGACCTTATTACACCCGATTCCCCCACCCAACGAGTTGGTGGAGTCCCATTAGCTCAATTTGCATCGATCAAACATAAAATACCTATGTTATCACTTGATAATGTTTTTGATGAAGCTAGTTTTATTGCATTTAACAAACGAATTAAAGATCGTCTTCATTTAAGTGATACTGAGAAAGTTGAATATTGCTGTGAACTCAAACTTGATGGACTTGCTGTCAGCCTACTTTACGAAAATGGACACTTTATACAGGCTGCAACCCGAGGTGATGGAACAACAGGGGAAGATATAACAGCAAATGTAAGAACCATTAAAACAATTCCGCTCACTCTAAGGGGAGACAACATTCCAACTCGACTAGAAGTCCGCGGTGAAGTATTTATAACGCATAAAGGCTTCGAAAAACTTAATACCGATGCCCAAAAGCATAACGAAAAAACCTTTGCCAACCCACGTAATGCAGCGGCTGGATCATTAAGACAGTTAGATCCTAAAATTACAGCTAAACGACCATTAACATTCTTGTGTTATGGTGTTGGTATTGTTGAAGGCGCTACATTGCCAAATACCCATTATGACCGTTTGATGCAATTCAAAGCTTGGGGTCTACCAGTTAGCGATAAAGTGCAAAAACACCAAGGTGCACAAGCTGCTTTAGCCTACTTTAAAAAAATTGGCGAACAACGCATGTCGCTTGGTTTTGATATTGATGGAGTGGTCATCAAAGTTAATAGCATTGAACAACAAAACGAACTTGGTTTTGTTGCTCGTGCACCAAGATGGGCTACCGCATTTAAGTTCCCTGCTCAAGAACAAATTACACAATTAAACAAAGTAGACTTCCAAGTCGGACGAACTGGTGCAATTACACCAGTTGCAAGACTTGAACCTGTTTCAGTCGCAGGTGTTATTGTAAGTAACGCAACACTACATAATATTGATGAAATCGCTCGATTAGGTGTGCGAGAAGGCGACTATGTAACAATACGCCGAGCAGGTGATGTAATTCCTAAAATTGTAGCCGTTATATTGGATAAAAGACCTAAAGACACAAAAGAGATCATATTCCCAACACACTGTCCTATTTGTGGATCACTAATAGTTCGAGATGAAGGTCAAGCTATATCTCGTTGTGCTGGAGGTCTAATTTGTCCAGCTCAACGTAAAGAAGCTTTAAAACATTTTGTTTCACGAAAAGCAATGAACGTAGAAGGAATGGGTGACAAACTCATTGAGCAACTCGTTGATAAAGACTATGTAAAAACTCCTGCTGATTTATATAAACTAAATCTACCAATGTTATGTAGTTTAGATAAAATCGGTGAAAAATCTGCCAATAATTTATTAAATGCATTAGAGGAATCTAAAAATACCACATTAAGCCGATTTATATTTGCACTCGGTATACCAAATGTGGGCGAAGTGACTGCCGAAAACCTAGTTAACCAACTCGGCAATTTATCGGCAATAGAAAACACCTCACTTGAACAGCTACAAATGGTAAACGATATCGGCGTTGTCATTGCAGAAAGCATTATAGACTTTTTTCAAGAACCGCATAATCGCAATGTCATCGAACAATTAACAAGTAATGAAATTGGTATTCACTGGCAAGATATCAATCCACAGATGCAACCACTTAATACTGACTCGCCGTTTTTTGGTAAAACTATAGTATTAACTGGAACATTATCAGTTTTAACTCGAGACGAAGCCAAAAAGAAATTAAAACAATTTGGCGCCAAAGTAACGGGCAGTGTATCGAAAAATACCGATCTAGTCATTGCTGGAGAGGCCGCTGGTTCGAAACTAAATAAAGCCCAAGAACTGGGCATCAAAGTTATTGACGAACAAGAAATGCTAAATTTACTTGCTCAGTAAAAATAAACCCCACTGGTACTCGTTAATCGATTGATTAAAAAAGTACCAAAAAATAAGGAGGAAGTTATGCCTTTACTAGATAGTTTTAAAGTTGATCACACCAAAATGAAAGCCCCTTTTGTACGAATTGCAAAAACAATGGCAACTCCAAAAGGTGATAATATTACTGTATTTGATCTACGATTTACTATTCCAAACAAAGATAATCTACCTGAAAAAGGGATTCATACATTAGAACATTTATTTGCAGGCTTTATGCGCGACCATCTTAACAGTGATAAAGTTGAAATAATAGATATTTCACCGATGGGATGCCGTACAGGCTTTTATATGAGCTTAATTGGCAAGCCGGACGAAACATTAATAGTTGATGCATGGTTAAAATCAATGCATGATGTATTAAATGTTAAATCGCAAAATCAGATCCCAGAATTAAATGAATATCAATGTGGTACTTATAAAATGCATTCATTAGATGAAGCCAAAACCATCGCCGAAAAAATTATAAAATGCGGTATTGGAATATGCCATAATGATGAGATCGCATTGACGGATGAACAGCTTACTAAAATTAATCACTAGGAGATATCTATGCCAAATGTTGTTATCGATTTTTTAGAGGGTCGTACTATAGAACAAAAAAGAGAAATGGCAAAACGCGTAACAGATGCCATTGTCGAAACCCTTAACTGCAAACCCGAAGCAGTACAAATCATCATGCATGAAATATCAAAAGATCAGATTGCTAATGGTGGCGTGCTACGCTGTGATAAAGACTGATTTTAACATAGCCAAATTAATGGCAAAACAAGTTAAAACAATATTTTAGATATCTAAGACTCTTAAAATCTCAAAATACAAAATATATTTTGAGATTTTAAGTTGTTATTTACTTAAATAATCAATGATTACAATGACAGTGATGTAAATGAAGTAAATGACCCATTTTATTAGCTTTGGTTTCTAAATAGTGTTCATTATCTGGATTTTCGCCAACTTCCAATGGCTCTCGTTGTGTAATTTTAATGCCAGACTGCTCAAGCACTCTTATTTTTTCTGGGTTATTGGTTAATAAGCGAATTTGTGATACACCCAATAAAGCTAGTATGTCTGCACATAAGGTAAAATCGCGTTCATCCGCTGCAAACCCCAATTGCTCATTAGCTTCAACCGTATCTAAGCCTTGATCTTGCAATGCATAAGCTCTAATTTTATTCAGTAACCCAATATTACGCCCTTCTTGACGATGATAAATTAAAATGCCCTTACCTTCTTTTGCAATTTGTTTTAAGGCTGCTTCTAACTGAAAGCCACAATCACAGCGTAAACTAAAAAGCGCATCACCTGTTAAGCATTCAGAATGAATTCTTGTAAGAACTGATGTATCGCCAGATATATCGCCAAATACCAATGCCACATGATCCTTTTTTGTTGCAATTTCTTCAAATCCAACAATAGTGAAACATCCCCATGGCGTTGGCAGTTTCGCTTGTGCAACGCGTTTTAATTGCATTATTGTCTCCGTTTTAAATAAAACATAGCTAAGATTTTATAAAAATAAATCTATCTTCTATGCTAAAATATTAAGCAATTTGTACTTAATTGAGTTTATAAATGGGGTTAGTAATAAAAAAAACAATAGCCATATTGGCTATTTTCTTAGTTGTGCCTTTAGTTATTATAGCTATAAATTGGCATTGGCAACCAGCGTCATTAAATGACACATCTAAATATTTATTCGTAATAACTGAAACAGCAAGTTTTCCTTGGGCAATAATTACATCGACAATTTTATTCTTAGTATTTTGTCTATTATCACCCAGTAAAACGAAAAAAAAAATTATATTATTATGGTTACTTCTTGTTAGTGCAATATTAAGTGGGCAGACAATTAAAAGTTTTTTAAAATCGCAGACAGCCGAATCAAGACCTTATGTACTTTGGATGGCAAAAGAATTTAATATTAGTAACCAACAATTTTATTCTAAATCGGAATTAGAAAGAAAAGAACTTATTCAGCAGCTATTTAAAAATTCACCCATAATTCCAAGTTGGTTATCTAGCCATTGGCAAAATGAAACTGGATTTGCTTTTCCTTCTGGACATACTTTATTTGCTGTAACTTGGGCATTTTTAGCTTTAACATTACTTAAATTTAAGCAGCATTATGTGATAGTATCAATTACCATTATTTGGTCGATATTAATTGAAATTAGCCGGCTATTATTAGGCATGCACAGCCCGATTGATCTAATAACAAGCATATTAATCGCTTGGATAATTTCATTAATCAGCTATTTTTATGCTAGAAAATGGCATATAGTAGATGAATAATTTTTAAATACTAATTTTGAAAAACTGCCATTAACAATGGACGAATTTGATTTTTGAATGTCATTGATAACTGTTTAACTAATAAAAGTAATTGTTATGAACAGTCTAGTATAATAAATAAAAACGTTTAACTAAAACTAAAAATAAAAAGAAAGGTCAACATTATGAAATTTGTTATATCAATTTTACTGATAATTATCATCTTTGCTATCTCAATAGCAATAGGTTCAGCTAATAATCAAATAGTAACTTTTAATTATTTGGTGGCTAAAACTGAAATCCGTTTATCGGTATTATTAGCCATTTTATTTGGTTCAGGTTTTATTGTTGGTTGGATATTAACAGGCGTGTTCTTTTTAAAATCTAAATTCCAACATTCATCAACAAAACGTAAATTAAACAAATTACAAAAAAAATATGATGAAGGCGTAACCAATCACCAACAAACAAACTTAACTAAAACCAATTAAGAATTAGATTACTATGTTTGAACTGTTATTTCTGCTACTTCCTATTGCCGCCGCATACGGTTGGTATATGGGTGACAGAAATGCAAAACAAAAACATCTAAATGAATCTAACCGACTATCTCGTGAATATGTAGATGGTTTAAATTTCCTATTGTCTAACCAAAAAGACAAAGCTGTTGATCTTTTCTTAGACCTGTTAAAAGAAGACGATGGCACACTTGAGGCACATTTAACATTAGGAAACCTATTTCGCTCTCGAGGCGAACTTGATAGAGCGATACACATTCATCAAGCACTTTTAGAAAGCTCGTCTTTAACATTTGAACAACGATTATTAGCTATTCAACAACTGGGTCGGGATTACATGGTTGCAGGCCTTTACGATCGAGCCGAAGAGATGTTTTTGCAATTAATCGATGAAGAAGACTTTCAACAACATGCATTACAGCAACTTATCATTATATACCAATCAACCAGTGAATGGATAAATGCCATTCACGCGGCAACAAAACTAGTAAAGCTTGGCAATGAAAAATACAAAACTGATATCGCACAATTTTATTGTGAATTAGCATCACAAGCTATTGCTAATGATGATCTTGATAAGGCAAATAGCCTATTACAAAAATCAGCAATGGCAGATAATAAATGTGCTCGTACTTCACTCATGTTGGGGCGAGTTCTTATGGTACAAGATAAAACAGAGCAAGCTATCCAATCTTTTCAACAAATATTGCAACAAGACAAAGCCTTTGTTGGCGAAGCACTACCTTTATTAAAAGAGTGCTATTTAAAACTCAATAACCAACATGAATTTCAGCAATTTTTACAATTATGTGTCGATCAAGATACCGGTAATGTAGCTGAGCTGATGCTTGCTGATCTTATTGAAAAACAAAAAGGTTTAGATTCTGCACAATACTTCATGTATCGTGAATTACTTAAACATCCTAACTTAAAAGGATTTTATCGATTAATGAACTATCATGTTGCCGATGCAGAACAAGGTAAAGCTAAAGAAAGCCTTTTACTTTTAAGAAACATGGTTGGCGAACAAATAAAAACTGTGCCCAATTACCGATGCCAAAAATGTGGGTTCACAGTTAACTCAATCTACTGGTTATGCCCTGCTTGCCGTTCGTGGTCTACAATAAAACCTGTTCGTGATTTTGAACAACATTCAGATAAATAAAAAAGAGATTTTTATGTTTTTAATTGACTCTCACTGCCATTTAGATAGTTTAGACCTTAGTACTAAATCTATCAAAGATGTGTTACAAGAAGCTTCCAACAACGACGTTAAACATTGCCTAAGCGTGGCAACAACGCTGTCGGGCTATGAAACCATGAAACATAAGCTTACACCTTATCAAAACCAATGCTCTTTTTCGTGTGGAATTCACCCACTTAACCTTGATGACGAAATATACGATGCAGAGCGTTTTCAAAAGTTAGCCCAAGAAGATAACGTCGTAGCACTAGGTGAAACAGGTCTTGACTATTATTACCAACAAGACAATTTAGAGCAACAACAAGAGAATTTTAAAGAGCATATTCGATTAGGTCGAAAACTAAGTAAGCCCGTCATTGTCCATACACGTAATGCCAAAGAAGATACCTTAAAAATCTTAAAAAATGAGCATGTTCATTCGGGCGTATTGCACTGTTTTACAGAAGATATCGAAACAGCAAAACAACTATTAGATATCGGTTTTTATATCTCATTTTCAGGAATAATCACCTTTAAAAATGCCGAAGCCCTACGCGAAGTTGCCAAATATGTGCCACTTGATCGTATCTTGGTCGAAACAGACTCACCTTATCTTGCCCCCGTTCCATATCGAGGCAAAGAAAACCAACCCGCTTATGTTCGTGAAGTGGCACAATATTTATCTGCTCTAAAAGGTGTCTCTTTAGAAGAGATAGCGCAAAAGACCACATCTAACTTTTGTCAATTATTCAATCTTCAAGGAAAATTAAATGAATTATAAGTTAGCCATTGATTGGGATGATTTTTTAACAAACTATTGGCAAAAAAAACCGGTAATCCTACGCAAAGCATTTGCGCATTTTATTGATCCCATCACACCCGATGAACTAGCGGGTTTAGCAATGGAAGAAGAAATCGATAGCCGGATTGTTTCTAATAAAGATGGTATTTGGGATGCTAGATTTGGGCCATTTACTCAATATGATAACTTAGGAGAAGATCATTGGAGTTTGCTAGTACAAGCTGTTGATCACTGGCACGAACAAGCTGCCACACTACTTGAGCCTTTTAAATGCATGCCACAATGGCAATTTGATGATCTAATGATTTCTTACGCAACACAAGGTGCTGGCGTTGGACCCCATATCGATAATTATGATGTGTTTATCATTCAAGGCATGGGCAGCAGACGTTGGCAAGTTGGCGATCGCAACCAACATTATAAACAATTTAATGCACACAAAGCATTATTGCATGTTGAAGAATATCAACCCATCATTGATGAAGAAATCACTGCTGGCGACATCTTATACATTCCACTAGGTTGCCCGCATAATGGCACATCCATTGGTGAATCACTCAGTTATTCTGTTGGTTTTATGACACGAACCTCACAAGAGCTATTAAGTAGCTTTGCAGATTATGTCATTGATAATCTGCCAAATGGTATTTATTATCAAGATCCAGATTTAAAACGACCTAAAGATCCATACCAAGTTCAGCCTTATGAACTAACAAAACTACAAGATCAAATCATCGATTTAATCAAAAAACCAGAGTTATTTAACGATTGGTTCGGTAAACACATTACACTACCAATGCACGATTTAAATATTCTGCCAGTTGAACCACCATACGATTATAACGAATTTGAATCGCTACTAAAAAATGGAGCAGAACTAAACCGAGTACAAAGTATTCGAATCCTTAAGGTGGGCGATTGTGGCTACATCCATGGCGAAAAAATTGATCTACCAATGCCCGTCATTGATCTTCTTTGTAAAACTGAAACACTCTCTTACCAACAGTTACAAGATACAAACACGCTTCAAGTCATGCTTGATCTTGTTAACAAAGGCTATTGGTACTTTGCCGAAGAATAACATCACATCTCTGCCGATAATAAAATCGGCAGATAAAACGACTATTTAGAGCTTTAAGCTTGGCTTTTTTTAACTTTTAAGGATATACTTGCCCCGCTTTAATTTACCCGCCGTTTAATCAAAAATTAAACATCATAAAATGGAAATTTTAAGTAACTATCTAATTTTAAAAACTAGAGGTATACATGAAAACCGAAGCAAACGCAGCCCTGCAAGCAGAAAGTGAAAGCAAATGCACAACCCCATATCAAAAAAGAACTCTATTTGCATCCACCGTTGGTTACGCACTAGATGGCATGGATATGATGATTTTAGGTGTGTGTTTTAGTCTAATTTCAGTCAGCTTCAACTTAACAAAAACAGATTTAGGCACTTTAACCTCAGTAACCTTACTTGGCGCCGTATTAGGTGGCATTTTATTTGGTATACTTGCCGATAAATATGGTCGAGTAAGAGTCTTTTCATGGACTATTTTAATATTTTCTCTTTTTACTGGATTATGTGCAATTTCACCTAATTACGAATGCTTTTTAATATTTCGCTTTTTAAGTGGACTTGGACTTGGCGGTGAATTTGGGATAGGAATGACTTTAGTTTCTGAAAGCTGGCCTAAAAATAAACGCTCAAGAGCAACCTCTATTGTTGCATTAGGTTTTCAAGTCGGCATTATTTTAGCTGCATTAACGGTCAACTTTATTGGCGAAATTCATGGTTGGCGCTGGGCTTTTGCGATGGGTGTGCTACCTGCTCTATTTGTTGCATGGACACGTAAAGGTCTAAAAGAACCAGAAATCTGGCAAAATCTAAAAGACCAAAACAAAAACAAAATAGCCGTTGGCAAATTATTTAAAAACCCAAGAACCATAGCAACCACAATAGGATTAACCATCGCTTGTGCAGTACAAAACTTCGGTTTTTATGGACTCATGATTTGGATGCCAAATATGATTGCAACTGAGCTCAAATTGCCATTTAAAAATACCATGTTTTGGACTATTTCAACCACTATAGGTATGTCATTAGGAATTCTAATTTTTGGTTGGTTATGTGATAAGTTTGGTCGTCGCCCTTCTTATATCTTCTTTTTATTCATCTCGGCTGTTTCAATTTGGTTCTATTTTCATCAAACCGATATGTTTATATTAATTATCTTTGGCTCAGTAATTGGCTTTTTTGTCAATGGCATGATGGGCGGATATGGCGCATTACTTGCTGAACATTACCCAACAGATGCTCGTTCAAGTGCTGAAAATATTATTTTTAATGTCGGTCGAGGCATTGCCGGTGCATCACAAGTACTAATTGCTTATTTAGCCACCGTTTACTCAATTAGCTACGCATTAGCTTTACTATCAGCTGCTTATTTATTATCGGCCGCTGCATTTGTCTTTTTAATACCTGAAACAAAAGGCAAAGAACTCGAATAAAATTAGAAACAAACAGGGCAATTGCCCTGTTTCTTTATGCCAGACACATTAACTACCTCAAACACTCTTAAATTGTTTAATTTGTTTTAATGACAAATTAAACACCTGATATTATAGTGAAGATTAAAACGATACTGTGACTATTATATTGTCGATATCCAAACCATTTTAAACAGAAGCATATTGGTCAAGATATAGTGATGAACTAATAAAACTAACTATCAATAAAAATTAAGGTGTGTATTTATGTTGTGGAAACTATCTAACCGAGCTATAGCATTAAAAAGCTCCGCTATTCGTGAGATTTTAAAAATCACCGAACAACCTGATGTAATTTCATTTGCTGGGGGCTTACCTTCGCCAAATACCTTTCCGATCCAAGAAATAAAAGATGCCTTTAACCATATTATTACTGCTGACGAAATGAGTGGCTCTTTGCAATATGGTCCAACTGAAGGGTATGCACCGTTACGCATCTGGTTAGCTGAATATTTATCTCGACGCGATCACACCAACATTAAACCTAATCAAATTTTGATTGTAACAGGTTCTCAACAAGCCTTAGATCTTATCGGTAAAGCATTGATAGACAAAGGAAGCAAAGTCCTAGTTGAAACCCCAACCTATTTAGGTGGATTACAATCTTTTACCCAATATGAACCCGAGTATATTTCGTTAGAAAGTGATGAAAAAGGCATTATTCCAGAAAAACTTAACGACAAAACTGCATCCGATGCCAATTTTATGTATATCATTCCTAACTTTCAAAACCCTACAGGACGTCGTTTATCATTAGAGCGACGACAACAATTAGCGGAAAAGGCAATTCGTAACAACCTCACCTTGGTCGAAGATGATCCTTATGGAGAGTTAGATTATCAAGGTCACCGTTTACCAAGCTTATATAAACTAGCACCAGAAAATACCATCTATTTAGGATCTTTCTCGAAAATTTTAGCACCTGGACTACGCCTTGGATATATCGTAGCCAATGAAAAATTAATCAACAAATTAGTACAACTAAAACAAGCTGCCGATCTACATACACCAAGCCTAACTCAACGTATTGCTTACCATGTGATAAAAGATGGTTTTCTTGATAGCCATATCCCCACTATCCGTGAATTATATAGCCATCGCTGCCAAGCAATGTTAAAGGCATTACAAAAATACATGCCAACCACAGTTGCTTGGAACAAACCCGAAGGCGGCATGTTTATTTGGGTTGAATTGCCTCAAAATATTAATGCAACTGAACTACTCAGCGAAGCCATTGAACATAAAGTCGCTTTTGTACCCGGTGAAACCTTTTTTGCCAATGCTATTCAAACTAATTGTATGCGACTTGCTTTTGTCACCGTACCAGAAGAAAGAATAGAACAAGGCATCAAAATCCTAGCTAAATTAATAACCAACTGGTCAGACATACTAGAAGAAAACCCAACCATAATGTAACTCATACCAATAAAAAAGGGCTCAAATAGAGCCCTTTTATTACCAATAAATTAAACGTTCTTGTCATTAATCAATCATTATTGATTAGCACCACAATCACTTGGTTTTACATCTAACGTCAAGACTTTTTCGTTGTTAATATAGTAACTATGACTAGCACCTTCAGGGAATACTAACCTTTGTGTATTCATATTGGCATTATTACTACAATAAATCCCAAGCAAATTAGTGCGTATATTTTTTTGATTGCTTTCGGTTTGTAACGCATCTTTAGTTATATCTTTTACTGTATATTTATAATCAATAACATTATTACCTTTTGACACATCAACTAAAGTCGTGTTTTGATCAATAACTACAGGCAATTTTGTTTTAATCGCTTTAACCACCAAATCTTGAGCAAAACTATAATTGCCATCTTTTAGCTTGTTCATAATTTCTTCGCTTTCCGATTTTGTTTGTTCATACAAATCTTTGGCTTTATCACTAACGGCAGCGCTTGTTTGCTTAGCTTTATCGCTAAGCTCCGAGGCCACTTGTTTGGCTTTTTCGCTAGCGTCTGATCCCATTTGATTGGTCTTATCGCTAATTCCTGAACCTGTTTGTTCCGCTTTTTGTTTCATATCATTAGTTGTTGATTTTGAATTATCACAATTAACTAAAAAAAGTCCCAACACAGCTAAAGTGATCACTTTAAAAAGTTTCATTTTATTATCCTTTTGGTTTTCTATTTTATATAGGACTACAATGAATCAAGTTATCATAGTCCGTTTATTTAAAATAAATTAATCGAATATAGCACTGTCAGCAAAATGACTTAGTCAAGCCATTTTGCGCTAACAAATATTAATTAGTTAATATGCATACCACCTGTAACACCATAGGTTTCGCCAGTTGTATAGCTTGATTCTTCTGACGCTAAGTGCACATAAACGCCAGCAAGCTCAACCGGTTGTCCAGCTCTTTGTAGTGGAGTTTGTTTACCAAATTCAGGGATAACATCACTTGGCTGACCTCCACAGATTTGTAGTGGTGTCCAAACTGGACCTGGTGCCACACTATTTACACGAATGCCCTTTTGCGCTAATTGCTTAGCTAAGCCTCGAGTAAACGCGATAATAGCTGTTTTAGTTGCAGCATAATCTAATAAATTACCACTAGGTTGATAAGCCTGAACAGACGAAGTTGTAATGATTGTTGAACCCGGTTTTAAATATCCTAAAGCCGCTTTAGTGACCCAAAAAAGTGAAAACACATTCACTTCAAAAGTTTTTTTAATTTGCTCGGTGGTAAGCTCCATAATATCTTCAACTGCAGTTTGCTTACCTGCAACCAATGTCAAATTATCTAATCCGCCTAATTTATGGTGTGCTTCATCAACTAATTTTTTACAAAAAGCCTCATCACTTAGATCACCGGGAATTAAAACGGCTTTACGCCCCGCGGCTTCGATAACTTTAGCAACTTCTTCTGCATCTTTTTGTTCAAAAGGAAGATAATTGATTGCGACATCGGCACCTTCTTTAGCATAAGCAATCGCCGCTGCACGCCCAATTCCGGAATCACCACCAGTCACAAGCATTTTACGCCCTTCTAAGCGACCGTGACCTTCATAACTCTTTTCACCGCAATCAGGAATTGGATTCATTTCGCACTGTAAAGCTGGTGCAACTTGTTTTTGTTTTGGGAACTTGTCATGATGATATTTTGTAAGTGGATTATAGATTTGTTTACGCATAATTTGCTCCTAATTTAATCTATATTTTCATGATACTTCCATATGATTTAAATAAAATCGATTAATACTCACAAATTCCTATGTGTACTTATATCAATATTAAAAATAATTAATAAATTTAATAAATTATATGACTTAAGGTTGGGACTTTTATTTTTAGAACTGAATTCAGCTACCTGGTAACATCCTCCAAATTTTTAAATAAATTAAAAATCAAGACTAAAAATTCATGAAAGGTGACTTTGATTGGGCTTGGTGAAATTGGTGAAATTAGTCATATCAAAGCCATTTATACTGCATAATTTTTTATATGATTTAGTGTAGCAAATTAAAATTAACTAAGCTAGCGATCTCGAATAAAAAAAATGGCTAATCAATCTTGCAATCTGTTGATTTTAATTCGATTATTATAATTTCTTTATTATTAATATCGTAGTGATAGTTAACACCATCAGGAAAATCGTTTTTTAGCTCTTTCATTTCATCACTATTTTTGCAATACGCTTTGAGTAATTTTTGGCGAATAGTATCAATAGTGCTTGGCAATAATAGAGCTTGTTCAGGTG
Source organism: Gilliamella sp. X-23 (assembly GCF_057063545.1). Classification (NCBI taxonomy): domain Bacteria; kingdom Pseudomonadati; phylum Pseudomonadota; class Gammaproteobacteria; order Orbales; family Orbaceae; genus Gilliamella; species Gilliamella sp. X-23. The sequence goes on along the minus strand of NZ_JBXSQG010000013.1, from coordinate 7,386 downwards.
TGTTTTTAACACTATAGGTATAGTTAATCGTATCATGATCTCTTGATATACCTACTAACGTAGTAAGCTCATCAATATCAATTGGTAACGCTTTTTTTATTGGTTCAATCACTGAATTTTGAGCATCATCAAGATCACTATTTTGCGAGTCCGTAGCAGACACATTTTGCGAAGGATTCTTAACATTATCACAACTTACTAAAAATAGATTTAAAAAAACAAAAACACTTAGTTGCAATATTTTCATACTGATATCTCTTTTAGCGTTTTAGATATTTAATATTTCTGAATATTACTTATGTTTACTATTTATATACTAAATCAGTAAAAACACCAAAACAACCCTCAAAACTTGAACTTTTATACTAAAACAAATGTTTTCTTTAAATTTTTCTATATGATATTTATACCGTATAATAAAAACGACAAAAAACTGTTGCACTTTTTTTTAAAACGAGTATTTTGTTAACAATAATTTTTAAAAATAACAAAAAATTTAACCATATAATAACATTATGAAGTTTTCACTCAAAATCGTCCTCATCAACATTATTGTCAGCGTGGTCATTATTCCAACGCGGGGGCGTTTTTGAATTAAAAATATCTTCATACATAAATCAAAAACCCCCGCTCCCAAAAAGCGGGGGTTTTTTTATGAACAATGAATGGGCAAAAAGGAACAAGTGAGGTATCAATGTTAGGAACACAGTGGATAGTAAAAACCTTAAAAGAAAAAGGCGTTACCACCGTTTTTGGATATCCCGGTGGACAAATTATGCCTTTATACGATGCGCTTTATGATGGCGGAATTGAGCATGTACTATGCCGACATGAACAAGGTGCGGCTATGGCGGCTATTGGCTATGCTCGTGCAACCGGAAAAATCGGCGTTTGTATTGCCACATCAGGCCCAGGTGCAACAAATATCATTACAGGGCTTGCCGATGCCTTAATTGATTCAGTACCAATTGTTGCTATAACAGGCCAAGTACCCACTAAACTTATTGGCACTGACGCCTTTCAAGAAGTGGACGTATTAGGATTATCACTAGCCTGCACCAAACACAGCTACTTAATTGACGATGCCAAAGACTTACCCAACACCTTAGAACAGGCATTTAACTTAGCCAATGCAGGAAGACCAGGGCCAATATTGATTGATATACCCAAAGATATACAGCTTGCAAACCTAGACTACCAACACTATTTATCGCCATCCTTATCAAAAACAACTCAAGATAATACCCAATTATATCCAATTCAACCTGATGATATAAACCAAGCCAAACAAATGATCGCCCATGCCCAAAAACCGATACTTTACATTGGAGGTGGTGTTGGGCTTTCTGGCGCAATAACAGAACTAAGGGAGTTCATGGCATTAACACACATTCCAAGTGTATCAACATTAAAAGGGCTTGGCGTGGCTGATCTTAACAACCCCTACTATTTAGGATTAATTGGTATGCATGGTGCCAAAGCGGCTAATTTAGCGGTACAAGAATGCGATTTATTAATCGCCTTAGGAGTACGCTTTGATGACAGAGTAACAGGCAACCTTAACGAGTTTGCACGACATGCAAAAGTGTTACATATCGATATCGACCAAGCTGAAATCAACAAATTACGTCAAACCCATTTAGGATTGCAAGGAGACATAAAACAAGTCTTACCGCTTCTAAACCAAACCGTATCAATAAACGCATGGCATCAAAGAATTAATGAATTAAAAGCATTGCACCCAACCCGTTACGATCACCCTGGCGAGGCTATCTATGCGCCAGCATTATTAAAAAACCTATCGGAACGTAAATCGGCCGATACCATTATCACAACCGATGTTGGACAGCACCAAATGTGGACAGCCCAACATATGAGTTTTACTCACCCACAAAACTTCATTACATCGAGTGGGCTTGGTACTATGGGATTTGGTTTACCTGCCGCTGTTGGAGCGCAAATGGCAAGACCGAATGACTGCGTTATTTGCATATCGGGCGATGGTTCTTTTATGATGAATATTCAAGAATTAACTACCATCAAACGTAAACAACTACCAATAAAAATTGTATTAATTGATAACCAGCGACTAGGCATGGTTCGCCAATGGCAAGAGCTATTTTTTAACGAAAGATACAGCGAAACAGACCTATCTGATAACCCCGATTTTTTAATGTTAGCCAAAGCGTTTGACATACCGGGGCAAAGTATCAGCAAAAAATCACAAATTAATACAGCGCTTGATAACCTGTTTAACTCAACAGGCGCTTACCTGTTACATGTCTGCATAGATGAATTAGAAAACGTATGGCCACTAGTACCGCCCGGCGCTGCCAATGAAAACATGCTAGATAAAAGTGGTAAGGAGTAATCAATGAATGAACAAACGCAATATCAATTGACTATAAAAGCGTATGATAACTTAGGAACGCTAGAACGAATATTACGTGTAATCCGTCATCGGGGTGGGCATATCAAATCAATACAAATGCAAACAATTGAAAACAACGCATTGATAATGACACTAAAATTAACCACCGAAAGAACGTTATCAACATTACAAAATCAAGTCGCAAAATTAGAAGATGTCATCGCGATTGAATAATAAAACTTTAAAAATAACTTATTATTTAATAATAAATTAAGCAAGATACTTAAAAAGCAAAATAGATGCTTATCAAATAAAAAATAAAGAGGAAAATAAAAATGAGTTCTACAGCAAAATCGGATTATATTTGGTTTAATGGCGAAATGGTTCCATGGGCAGATGCCAAAGTACACGTCATGTCACACGCCTTACATTATGGCACATCGGTATTTGAAGGAGTTCGTTGTTATGACACACACAAAGGGCCAGCTATTTTTCGCCACAAAGAACACGCACAACGATTATTAAACTCTGCCAAGATTTATCGTTTTCCTGTACCTTATTCGCTTGAAGAGATCATGGAAGCGACTCGCCAAACCATCAAAAAAAATAATTTAAAAAGTGCTTATATTCGCCCACTAGTCTTTATTGGTGATGTGGGTATGGGCGTTAACCCACCTGAGGGTTATAAAACCGATGTCATGATTGCCGCATTCCCATGGGGTGCTTATCTAGGTGAAGAAGCCTTAGACCAAGGTATTGATGCAATGGTCTCATCATGGCACCGTGTTGCATCCAACACCATTCCTGCAGCCGCTAAAGCCGGTGGTAACTATTTATCATCATTATTAATTGGTTCTGAAGCACGGGCCAATGGTTTCCAAGAAGGTATTGCGTTAGATGTACATGGTCATCTATCTGAAGGTGCTGGCGAAAACCTATTTATCATTAAAGACAGTATCTTATACACGCCAGTTCTTTCATCTTCTGCGCTACCGGGCATCACACGTGATGCAGTATTAACGCTAGCGCGCGACATTGGCATTGAAGTACGTGAACAAACATTGTCTCGGGAATCACTTTATTTAGCTGACGAAGTCTTTATGACAGGCACTGCGGCCGAAATCACACCAGTACGTAGTGTTGACCGCATTCAAATTGGCCTTGGTCGCTGTGGTCCAATCACCAAACAAATTCAACAAACATTCTTTGGTTTATTTAATGGTAAAACCGAAGATAAATACGGTTGGTTAGATCCAATTAAATAAAAAATCATCCCCCACTAACTAGCTTAGTGGGGATTTGTTTTAAACATCGAATTAACTATACCGATTTATTGTCAAAACAAAATTAAATCGTTTGCATAATAAAAACTTGGGAGCAAGAAATGCCTAAATATCGTTCAGCAACCTCGGTCGAAGGTCGAAATATGGCTGGCGCTCGTGCATTATGGCGTGCAACTGGCGTCAAAAATGAAGACTTTGGTAAACCCATCATTGCGGTGGTCAACTCATTTACCCAATTCGTACCTGGACATGTCCATCTAAAAGACATTGGTCAACTTGTCGCCAAACAAATTGAAGCATCAGGTGGTATTGCCAAAGAATTCAACACTATCGCCGTTGATGACGGCATCGCCATGGGGCATGGTGGAATGCTGTACTCATTACCATCACGCGAACTCATTGCAGATTCTGTTGAATATATGGTTAATGCGCATTGTGCTGATGCTATGATCTGCATCTCAAACTGCGACAAAATCACCCCCGGCATGTTAATGGCCTCGTTACGCTTAAATATTCCAACCATCTTTGTTTCTGGTGGCCCAATGGAAGCGGGCAAAACCAAACTTTCCGATCAAATTATTAAATTAGATCTGGTCGATGCCATGATCCAAAGTGCTAACCCCAATGTTAGTGACGAAGATAGCAAAGCGATTGAAGAATCAGCTTGCCCGACTTGCGGATCTTGCTCTGGCATGTTTACCGCCAATTCCATGAACTGCTTAACAGAAGCATTAGGGCTTTCACTACCGGGCAATGGCTCATTAGTTGCTACCCACAAACAACGTGAACAACTCTTTTTACAAGCGGCAAAACGTATTGTTGAAATTACCAAACGCTATTACGAGCATGATGACGAATCTTACCTACCGCGCGCTATCGCAACCAAAGCCGCTTATGAAAACGCCATGTCATTAGATATCGCCATGGGGGGATCAACCAACACCGTTTTACATCTGCTAGCAACAGCTCAAGAAGGCGAAATCGACTTCACCATGTCAGATATCGACAGACTATCACGCAAAGTTCCACACCTATGCAAAGTAGCACCAAGTACTGCCCAATACCATATGGAAGATGTACACCGCGCAGGTGGGGTTGTCTCAATCATGTCTGAATTAGACAAAGCCGGCCTACTCAACCGTAACGTTCACAACGTACTAGGCTTATCATTGCAAGAAACTTTTGCCCAATATGACATCAACCAAACCAACGACGAAGCGGTCAAAAAAATGTATCGCAGTGGTCCTGCCGGAATTCGCACCACCAAAGCGTTCTCACAAGATTGCTATTGGGATTCACTTGACAATGACCGTATAAATGGCTGTATACGTGATAAAGCTCACGCCTATAGCCAAGACGGCGGACTGGCAACGCTCTATGGCAATGTTGCACAAGATGGAGCAATAGTTAAAACCGCAGGGGTCGCTGCTGAAAATTTAATTTTCCAAGGACCAGCCAAAGTATTTGAAAGCCAAGAAGATGCTGTTGATGCCATCTTAGGGGGCAAGGTTGTGGCTGGTGATGTAGTTGTTATTATTTACGAAGGTCCAAAAGGTGGCCCGGGAATGCAAGAGATGCTTTATCCAACAAGCTACTTAAAATCAATGGGGCTTGGCAAAGCCTGCGCACTGATCACCGATGGCAGATTTTCGGGTGGATCCTCAGGCTTATCTATTGGTCATATCTCACCCGAAGCTGCAAATGGTGGTGTAATTGGTCTTGTGCGCGATGGAGATATTATTGATATTGACATTCCAAATCGCAAATTATCGTTAAAAGTCCCAGAAGACGAACTTGAACGCCGTCGCGTAGCCGAACTTGCCCGTGGTGACAAAGCCTTTACCCCTCATAATCGCGATCGCTATGTCTCTTATGCACTAAAAGCTTACGCAAGTCTAGCAACAAGTGCAGATAAAGGTGCTGTTCGTGATAAAAGCAAACTAGGTGGTTAACGTGAAACAACAAAATAACAAGCTCACCGGTGCTGATTACTTAAAGGCAACACTGTGCAGCGCCGTATACGACGTGGCCGAAGTCACTCCACTTGAAAAAATGGAAAAAATCTCAACAAGATTAAACAACCAAATTTTTGTCAAGCGCGAAGACCGCCAACTCGTCCACAGCTTCAAAATCCGTGGAGCACAAGCCATGATAGCCAGCTTAAGTGAAGAAGAACGCAAATGCGGCGTTATTGCCGCATCGGCTGGCAACCATGCGCAAGGAGTGGCTTTTTCGGCTACAAAATTAGGCATCAGTTCTTTAATTGTTATGCCACTAACAACTGCCGATATCAAAGTTGAAGCAGTCAAAAGCTTTGGTGGCGAAGTACTCCTTTATGGCGCCAATTTTGACGAAGCCAAAGCGAAAGCCATGGAACTGGCAAAAGAACAAAAACGTATCTTTATTCCACCGTTTGATCACCCGCTTGTGATTGCAGGGCAAGGCAGTATTGCCATGGAATTATTACAACAAAACGCCAAGCTTGATCGTATTTTTGTACCCGTGGGCGGGGGTGGACTTGCGGCGGGTGTTACGGTATTAATCAAACAAATCATGCCATCAATCAAAGTCATTGCAGTCGAGCCTAAAGACTCCGCTTGCTTAAAAGCCGCATTAGATGCAGGTCATCCTGTTGATTTAGAGCGTGTCGGGCTCTTTGCCGAAGGCGTGGCTGTCAAACGAATTGGCGATGAAACATTCAGACTTTGCCAACAATATATTGATGATATTATTACCGTCGATAGCGACGAAATTTGCGCCGCAGTAAAAGACCTGTTTGACGACGTCCGTGCAATCGCCGAACCATCTGGCGCTGTTGCACTAGCAGGGCTAAAAAAATACGTAGAACAGCACAACATCAGTGGCGAAAACCTTGCTCACATATTATCGGGAGCGAACTTAAATTTCCACAACTTACGCTATGTATCAGAACGTTGCGAACTTGGCGAAAAACGCGAAGCACTCTTAGCCGTCACAATTCCAGAAAAGAAAGGCAGCTTCTTAAAATTCTGCCAACTTCTTGGTGGGCGCTCAGTGACCGAATTTAATTACCGCTATCATGACGAAAAGTCTGCTTACATCTTTGTCGGCATCAAAATAGCACAAAGCAACGAAAAAGACGACATCATGCAAGAGCTTACTGCCGCAGGCTACCCAGTTGTCGATCTAACCGAAGACGAAATGGCAAAACTGCATGTACGCTACATGATTGGCGGCAAACCATGCAAACCACTACAAGAGCAAGTGTACAGCTTTGAATTCCCAGAATCACAAGGCGCTTTGCTTAAATTTTTACAAACATTAGGCACTAATTGGAATATTTCAATGTTCCATTATCGTAGCCATGGCACCGATTATGGTCGAGTGCTTGCCGCGTTTGAAATTAGTGAAAATAGTAATAGTGAATTTGATGAACATTTGACTGAACTGGGTTATGGTTTTCATAATGAAACACAAAATCCATCGCTTCAATTGTTTTTGACAAATCAAGGGAAGTGATATTGTTTTTTTATAAGGTGATTTTTGGTAAAAAACAGCAAGAAAAAACTTTAATAAAATCAATATCTTTCCTGAACGTTTTTTGGGCGGAAAATCGGGCCTTTTTGGGTTGGTGATATGTTGGATAAAGCCATTAATAAACTCAAAAAAGACGATTTTCCTATTTTACATTCCGACCAAGGTTGGCATTATCATATGTGTTATTATCAGCAAAAGCTAAAGGAGAGAAATATC
>NZ_JBXSQG010000012.1:0-93679 GCF_057063545.1 Gilliamella sp. X-23 | reverse complement strand
GAATATATCCATTATTATAATCATAGAAGAATTAAATTAAGCTTGGACAAAAAGAGTCCTGTTCAATATCGGGAGTATTATTTTCCAGCAGCTTAGTTTTTTTGTACAACTTTTGGGGTGCAGTTCATTCGCTTTAATTCCCTAACTCGGACGTGGTCACTGTAGCTATTTTATCCACCCAAGGTCAAAACGTCCGAAACCTGCGCACCTAATTTATTCTATTCACCAAAACAAAAAAAAGGCTTGATTTTCCGCTCAAAAATCAGTCAGAAAAGGTATTGATTTTATTAAAGTTTTTATTTGGTGGTTTTTATTCAAAAACACCACCAAAACCATTCCCCAAAACATGCCACCAAAAGCTCAACCTTATCAACTTAGCAAAACTTTACAAATATTTAACAAAAAACTAGCGCATTATTAATCAATCGGTTATAATTTGAGCGCTTCCAAAGCAAGGAAAAGCTCATTAGTTGAGCGGATAATTATAAAAATTAAAATAAAACAATAAATTACTTGACAGGATTATCGAAATGCGCTACCATGCATGGCATCTGGCATCTGGCATCTGGCCTGCCAAACCTATGCCCTAAATCTTTTTCAATTTCACCGTAGTCTAAATCAGACACTGTTCTTATTTTCATCACCGAAGTTATCAAGCCCATCGCGCTTGGCGAGGTCGAGGTGCTTATTTTTTCTATCTAAATTATCAAACTTACTTAGATTATTTAGATTAACTAAATCATTGTTGTTCTTCGTGCCATTGTTTTTGTTGCCATATACACAGTGTTCTATGGCATTAACGGCGTCTACATCAAGGTATATTGAGGGTAGTGCGCCATATTTAACGTTCGACGGTGGTCAAACAAGGGCAACTTCAACGGATAGTTTATTGTTTATTAAGTTGCGGGATGGTACAAGGTACACACCGTCAACTAATCCATCAAGTGCTACAGATCCAATCAGATTACCTTATGCAGGAAGTACTTTGGGAGATATAGATATGGTAATTCCATCATCAGTGAATTCAGTGGATTTAAGTGATTTAATCACTAGATATAATTATTGGGGAGATGATGATGGAGATGGACAGGGAGCTAATGGAGTAACGACCACTGGGATTATATCGGTATCGTTTACGGATAAGGATGGCAATACTGTTAATCGTAGTGATGCATTGGATATATGTAAGGCTCCTTATAGGGTAACCTTAAGTAGTACTGATGGTTATTTACAAACAGAGTACGGGGTTCCAAATAGAGCCAGTTTTAATGGTCAGACGGTGACATATTATATCAATCCGTATGGTGTTACTGGTCCTGTTGTTTGTCACGCAAGGCCGAATCTTCGTTATGGCCACCTCGATTACGCCGGCCCATTTAACATATGGTCTAGTACAAAGGGTTTTTTAACTCAGTCAATAAGTTCATCATCTTATGACCAAAATTTTCCTACAACAGGTGCTGATGGGTTGTATTTTGATTTGGACATAGGTGGAGCTGATGGAAGTCAGTTGACGTGGTCTGTTGTCACGAATGGTAGTATAAGGGCAACGGTGAGTTGGATAAAGCCGTTAACAGGGACATTCACAGACCCATTTGGAAGTACTATCCGAGCCGATAATTGGATTACTGATAAATCTAGTTATGTAACACGGGTAACGTTAAGTGGTCCTAGGGCTGATAGCGCTCAGATAAGTTCAAATAGTCCTAGTCCTTTTAGTGTACTATCTTTGCCACAGAGGTTTGAGTTGGTCGGTAGGGATGGTCGAGGTCATGAGGTGAGGTATGGATTTGTGTTACAGAAGTGGTTTGTCCATCGGGGTAACAAACGGGATACCTTGTCTAACCAATCCACTTGGTGTAGAAGTTTGGGTTATCGTTTGCCACAGATCAAGGATTTAACTAACGCGATGTGTGGTGCGACTCCTGCTTTCCCATGTCGAAATGGCATAAATGGCGCCTTACCAACCTCATTTGATAATCGTTACCAGCGTCGAATAGGTTCTGAGTTTTTCACGGAGTGGGGCAGTGCGCGCAACTACGCTGATGTGGGCTTCGTCAACGACGTTTACTGGACAAGCGACACGTCAGGTAGCAATGGCTTCTATGTCAGCTCGAGCGGCGGCGGCGTCAGCTACTTCCTTGCCAGCTACAGCTACTATGCTGTTTGTACCACACCTTAGCTTTTATTTTTTAGTTCTTAATCCTTGGGCCTCGGGGGGGGATGGTGCAAATAGAGGACAATCTAATAAAGAATAAAGCCCCCGCGTAAGTTGGGCATTTTCCCTTAGGGTTGCGCTGTTGCGGCGAAGCCACAATCGCGCAGCCCTCCCGCCGCCAACGCTAAAAGCGTGGCTGGCGGTGGCTCAAGGGTAAAATTAAATAAACAGGGTCATGTAATGGAAATAGAACAAAAATTAGCATTAAGTGAAAATCCGATACATTAAATTAACTAACCCTACTCAATCAGCTTTTGTTCAACCCAAAATATTTAATGATTTAGTGTCATTATACCAATGCTATTGGCAAACGCATTGCCACTTACCTAAATCCTTTAAATTTACCACCGGTGAAGCGATATTGACCGAGCTAACTGAGGCAATTCGCTTTGCAGTATTATCTAATATAGTTGACCGAGATAACACAAAAGAATGTCAATCCGCCATAAAACAGTTGCAACATATTCGCGCCTCGTTAGATGTTATTAAAGGGTTATTGTGTGTAGGCTGGAAAATGATATCACACGGTGCTTTTGCTTCATTCAACCAATCCATCGACAACATCCAAAAACAGACCACTGGTTGGCAACATTGGTTTATGGCGCAGGTGAATGATGAGGATTTGAGTTAAAATAGATACCTAAACTTACATTGAAGGGTAATACTTCGAATGTTTGAGCTTAAAGTATACTTGTGTTTATAACCTTGATTAATTCGTTTAATTTTAACTAGTTTTATAACATTTTTAGCTTTAGATGTTCAGCTAAAATTCTTTATTCGAAGTTAATTTGTCCATATTTATGTGATTATACAAGTTACATAAAAGTAAGATGTAGATCACATTTTTCGTATTACAACTTGAAAAAAATATAAGTTATATATACCATCAACTCAATTAAGGCATGTTACTGATTTAATTCAGGCAGGACCAGAACAAAAACTTATTTCGATAAGTAGATTTTTGTTTTGGTCCTTTTTTTTTGGTCTTTTAAAAGTGAGTGTATATATGGATTATCAACATTTAGGTAAACAAATTTTAGAGTTAGTTGGGGGAAAAGATAATGTTAATTCCTTGACTCATTGCGCGACTCGCTTGCGATTTGATCTATTTGATAAAAGCATCGTTGATAGTGACGCAATTACTAAATTAACTGGTGTTATTAGTGTTGTTGATAGTGGTGGTCAGTTCCAAGTTGTGATTGGTAATGAGGTGCAACAAGTGTATCAAGCCATTAGTCAGAATGTATCTAATAAAGATCGTGGTACTCTGAGAGCAAAGAAAAAAGAGGGGATATTTTCATATATTATCAGCATCATTTCTACTTCATTTACACCAGTAATCCCTGCTTTAACTGGCGCAGGGATGATTAAAGCATTATTGGCTATTTGTAAGTTAATAGGTGTATTATCCCCAGATAGTCATACCTATTATTTGTTAGATATGCTGGCTGATGCGGCATTTTTCTTTATGCCTATTTTATTAGCTTATGGCGCTGCAAGTAAATTTGCATGTAATCCTATTTTAGCTATGACTATTGCTGGGGCACTATTACACCCAAACCTAGGAAAGCTAATGGCATTAAGCCAAGACGTTACTTTTATTGGGATCCCTGTTAAATTGGCAGATTATGCTGGTTCAGTATTACCAATCATTATTACTGTATGGGCGATGTCTTACATTGAGAAATTTGCCGAGAAATTTACTCCATCGATGGTAAAATTTTTTATCAAACCGATGCTTATTTTATTGATAGCTGGACCATTGGCATTAGTGGTTATCGGGCCATTTGGTATCTTACTAAATGATTTAGTTGCGCAAGGTGCAGGTTATATTAATCGTAAAGCTAGCTGGTTAATTCCGATGTTAATGGGCGGATTACAACCATTTTTAATTATCACAGGTACAGCGTGGGCAATGACACCAATTGCAACTGGACAGTTAAATCGTAATGGTTCTGAAATGATTAATGGCCCTGGTATGTTAGCATCTAATATAGCTCAAGGTGCGGCTACATTGTGTGTAGCAATCAAAACCAAAAATAAAAATTTAAAACAGCTTGGGTATTCTTCTGGTTTTACAGCATTACTTGGTATTACCGAACCGTCATTGTACGGAGTAACGTTAAAACTAAAACGACCATTAATTGCTTCAATGATTGGTGGTGGTATTGCAGGAATTTATGCCGGCATGTCAGGTTTGCTACGTTATGCTTTTGTATCACCTGGATTGGCTGGTTTACCTGCATTTATTGGTGATAACCCGATGAATATTGTCCATGCTTTAGTGACTTGTTTTATTGCGTTGGTGGTAACATTTATATTGACATGGTTTATGGGATTTGATGATCCTCTTGATGAGAATGATTCTGCAACTACTATTGATGCAGGGGAAAATTTACCATCCTCTAATAGTTCTGTTGCTCTTGATTTTAGCGATGTTACCTTAAGTAGTCCTTTAGCTGGAAAAGTGATTCCATTATCAGAAGTAAAAGATGATGTTTTTTCACAGAATTTGATTGGCGATGGTATTGCCATTGAACCTAGTCAAGGTAAAGTTATTGCACCAATTAGCGGTGAAGTTATAAGTTTGCTTGAATCAAAACATGCCATCGGTATAAAAAGCGATCAAGGTATTGAAATTTTGATCCATGTAGGGCTGGATACCGTTAAGTTGGGTGGTCAATTTTTTACTAATAAAGTGGTACAAGGTCAGAGGATTAATGTAGGTGATGAGTTAATTGAATTTGATCTAGAAGCCATTGATAAAGCAGGTTATATGACTACTACACCAGTAATTATCCTACATTCTGATAGTTATATTGTCGAAAATCTTAAAAAAACGATGGTAACAATAGGTGAAGATCTGTTGATAGTGAAAAAGTCAAACCAAGGGAATAATCATGATTTATAAAACTTTAAAACCTTTTCCGAAAGGTTTTTTATGGGGTGGTTCAACGTCTGCTTATCAGTTCGAAGGAGCATGGGATGAAGATGGCAAATCGCCATCAATTGTTGATATGTATTGTCATCCTCAAGACGTATCGGACTTTAAGGTCGCAAGCGATCATTATCATCATTATAAAGAAGATGTACGACTTTTTGCTGAGCTAGGCTTAAAGGCCTATCGTTTTTCGATTGCTTGGACACGTATTATTCCTGACGGCGTTGGTGAAGTTAATCCTGAAGGGTTAGCTTTTTATCATCATCTCATTGATGAACTTAATCGTTATGGTATTGAACCTATAGTAACTCTATATCATTTTGACTTACCATATAAATTGGAGAAACAAGGTGGATGGAGTGAACGCTCAACCATTGATGCTTTTGTGCGATATGCTGAGGTTTTGTTCCAAAATTTTGGTGAGAAAGTTAACTATTGGTTAACGATCAATGAACAAAATACCATGATCCTTCATCCGGGAGCAATTGGTGTTCCAGAAAATGGCAAATTACCAAGTAAGAAGACTCTCTATCAACAGAGCCACCATATGTTTATTGCTCAAGCTAGGGCTATGCAGTTATGCCATAATCTTTGTCCAAATGCGAAAATTGGGCCAGCATTAAATATTACCTCAATGTATGCAGAAACTTGCCGACCTGAAGATGCAATTGCTGCTCATAATTGGGAAACCATCCGTTGTTGGAGCTTTCTCGATATTGCTGTTTTAGGTCGCTATAATGCTTTATTTTTAAGTTATTTAAATGATAGAGGGATCTGTCCAACCATTTTGGATGAGGATCTGGTTGTATTAAAAAATGCACAGCCTGATTTTATTGCTATAAATTATTATTCAACTGCGACGATTGCAGCTAGTAAAGGGAATGCTACCGATATATCTGCAAGAGCAGGAGATCAGCAAATTATGCTTGGTGAACAAGGAGTGTATCGAGCAGCGGATAATCCTTTTGTTGATAAAACTGCTTATGGGTGGGTAATTGATCCTATCGGTCTACGTTTAACTTTAAGGAAAGTTTATGAGCGCTATAATTTACCAATTTTAATTACCGAAAATGGTATTGGCGCCCCAGATCAACTTAATGCAGATAATACCGTTAACGATGATTATCGTATTGATTTCATTAGTAAACACGTTACTCAGATGCAATTAGCTATTACTGATGGAGTTGAACTAATCGGTTATTGCCCATGGTCAGTGATCGATGTGGTCAGTACTCACCAAGGTTATGGTAAGCGTTATGGATTTATTTATGTTAATCGTGGTGAATTTGATTTAAAAGATCTGAAACGTATCAAGAAAAAAAGTTATTACTGGTATCAACAATTAATTAATGCTAACGGTCGGTTAGATAAATTGATGTAATGCTTATGATCACATTTAGAGTGGATAAAATTTTAAATAATAGCCTCGTATTATCGAAAAATAGCGATAATAATGAAGTGATCTTGATGGGAAAGGGGATCGGATTTAATGCTAAGGTAGGAGATTATATCTCCTCTGATTGGATCGAAAAATGTTTTGTTTTGCAACAAATAACAGGAATTCAAGGTTATCTTAAATTAATTGAGTCACTACCTGATGATTATATTGAGTTAACAAGATTTTTGTTAGACTACGCAAGTAAAACATTAAACACAAACTTTAGAGAAACGCTCTTTTTTACCTTGTTGGATCATCTTAGTTACGCTATTGAACGGTATTATTCAGGAGTGATTATTCAAAATCGGCTACTACATGAAGTAAAAAGTTTTTATCCAAATGAGTTTAAAGTTGCAGAGTATGGAATAACCTATATCAATGAGCAGCTCAATATCGCTTTACCAGAGGAAGAAGCGGGCAATATAGCTTTTCATTTAGTTAATGGGCAATCACATCAACAAACTATGCAAAATACTTTATTATCCGTTAAAATCTTGAAAGATATTTTCAATATTATTCAATTTAATTTTGCAATTGAAATAAACAAGCAGTCATTAAACTATTCACGTTTTTTAACTCATATGCAGTTTTTTATTCAGCGTATTTTTGAACAACAACAGCTACATTCTGATAATGATTTTATTTTTCGACAAGTAATTGAGCAATATCCAGATGAGTTTAAATGTGCTCATGCTATCAAAAAATATTTAATTAATCAGCTTAATATCACGATATCGAATGAAGAAATTCTTTATTTGATATTGCATATTATTCGTATTGTGCACTAAATACAATCAAGTCAAATTAATCTATCTTAAGTATAATCACATACTTCAAAATAGCGAAAATCTCTCGGCTTTATTGCTATTTATATTCGCTAATAGTGTAATTATGTTCTTGACGCTTTAATGCCATATTAATTAAATCAATATAGTAGTTAAGCCGTTTATTTTCTATTGATAAACTAAATGCTCCCAAATAAAAACCTAATATAAGAGAAAATAGTGCCCATGATAAGAAATCCCCAAAACTATAATTTTGACCAAATATTTTTGAAAAAATAGTTAAAAGATCTAATGTTTTTTTATCATAAGAATAGAAAAAACCAAATAAAAATATAATAGTAACATTTTGTCCAACACAAAGACTATTTTTCGATTTATTGCTATTGATTTTTAGCTGAATATGATCTTTTGAATCTTCTAAAGTTTTTTTATCATAATTACTGAGTGTTTTTATTATTTCATCATTTTTTTTTACAGTTTTTATAAGCTGATTTTGAGACTCTTTTGTGAAGTTCTTAAGATGAAGTATTGCTGGAATTATTTGAAGCAGCATTCCAAAAATTAAGCTGAATAGTGGAATAATCTCTAAATATAATACAAATAATTTCAGCTCTTCTAAAGGATAAATAAATTTGTAGAATAACGCTAATATAAATATAAATGCATATAGCCCTAAACCTATTCTTATTAAGATATCTGAATATTTTTCTAGTTGACTTTTTAAGGCAATACTATTTTTGCTTTTCTTATGTAAATCACATGTACCTAAATAGTTAAGTAGTTCGCTTATTTTTTCCATTTTATTTCCTTTTAATAATTATTTTTATCAAAGTAATAAAGTAAAATATGGTATGTATTATATCTCTTGGTTCGAATGTTGCTGTTAGATGAAACTATCCCAAGTCAACTTCAACTCGTTCCTAAAACAATTATCCTTAAAACGTGTTGAAAAATGTATCGGGATATCGTGTTCATTATTATGAAAATTGGCGCTTATTTTTTGTCCAAGTAAGCTTGATTTTAGCAACCTTATTCAGTTGCAACGGTAAAACGTTGCTTAATATGCTTAGCTTTTTCTGCCTCATCAATCATGGCAATTGCATAATCGGCATAACTGATTTGGCTTTTTCGTTGGCTGTTAAATAACACCTCTTCACCACCCAAGATATAATGACCAGTTCTTTCCCCGTCAGCGTTAAACTCAATGGCTGGGCTTAAATAAGTCCATTGCACATCATCGCACGTTCTAAGCGCATCAAGTGCTTTGGCCATATTGGTGGCTAATGGTTTAAATGCCTCAGGAAAATCAGGTGAATCAACCAAACGCAGTGAATGCTGAGGATTAACATATAAACTGCCTGCTCCCCCAACCACTAATAGGCGATTTGTTTTACCGATTAATATATCGGTTAAATGCTTTAAACTGGTTTGATGTAACGGCAGTGATTCCAGTGCCCAAGTACCAAATGCATCGATAATCACATCAAAGGGTTTTAAATCAGTATAGGTTAATTCAAACAGATCTTTAATCATCACGGTTGCTTTTGGATCGAGCTGTTGACTCGCTTTACGCACTATTGCGGTAACGTCATGTCCTCGTGAAATCGCCTCTTTTACTAAAAGTTGCCCTGTTTTACCACTCGCACCAATGACTGCAATTTTCATACTTTGCTCCTTTCAAGCGTTTAATGATTAATATGATATAAGAATGGTTTTAGATTAGTCTTTAACGTTTCTACTGTAAAGTAGGTACCAAATAGTGCTATAGTATCTTTTTTGAAACTATTGTTGAATTTTAAGCATTAATGATTAAATTAAATGAAGAAACCCCCGTTTGTCCTGTTGAAATAACATTAATGTTAATGGGCGATAAGTGGAAAGTCTTAATTGTGCGAGACCTGCTTACAGGAACCAAGCGCTTTGGTGAACTAAAAAAATCGCTGACCGGCATATCGCAAAAAGTCTTAACTCAGCACCTGCGTGCTATGGAAAAAAATGGATTATTAACTCGCAAAGTGTATGCCGAGGTTCCGCCAAGAGTTGAATATACATTAACCGAGGTTGGACAAAGTCTAAAACAAGTGCATGATGCCATGTTAGCGTGGGGAAAGGCTTACAACAAATTAAAAGCGGATGAGTAATCTTTTCCTCATCCGTCAATCAATCATAATTAGCCGTCAAATGCTTCACAGCCAAAATAAAACTCATCTGATTTGGCATTTTTGTCACGACCGATAAGCATGATACTCGGAAAATGATTTTCTTCTGTGATTGGGGCTGTATATCGATAATATTGACCAATATCACCCCAAGACATTTCTTCTTTTAAATAGGCTGGGATTGGGATTGCCCCCATTGCTTTGGCAAATGTATCTATATCACCTTTAGCAATCGCATAAAAGTATGAACCACTATCACCTTGGTATTTAATTTGTGATACAGTCGTATTCATTATTTCCAGCGGTTTGGCAAAGTGATACTCTAAATTAATCAGCCCATCATCTTCTAAGTTTTTTTACGGTAATGTTTTGTTGGTTAAGTTGTTTAACCACTTTTGCATCACGACCATCAATCGGAGCAACCTTGCATAATAAAGCCGCTTTAAATTGTGCTTCAATTGTATTATTTGTTTCGGTCGCTAATGCATATGTTGAAAAACCTAAAATAAGCAGTGAACAGCATAAAAATCTGTATGGCACCTTTATTTTTTCCTTTTAAAATCATCATTTCAATTATTTTATATTATTGCAAAAAATAAATGATTGATATTACATCTTATACCAAATTTGTGATTGACAATGAATTAGAATGCATAATTTTATAGCCTAATTTAACCAATTTCTTTTGACTAGTAACAAGATCATTTTATGTAAAAAAATTCAATCCGATATGTGTACATAACACTTCAATTGGACGGGATAAAAACATATTGGTTTTAGGTGTTAACTATATAAGTCTTGTTTAGATTTACATGGGATTAATATAACTTGCTGTATTTCCATTGTTATGATTTAAATTTCTAAATTAAAACAAAGCATTGATAGTTTACAATAAAGTATCGGTTGTATATAATGTCGCACTCTTTTCTAAAGAGAAAAGTTGTAGGAAAACAGTAAAGTAGAGGTTAAGCACGTTAAAATCCAATATTTTTTTCATGTGTATTAACTGTTACAGCAATCATTGAAAATTAAATTGTTATGTAGTTATTTTTTTACATTATCTGTTTAATAATCAATAAGTTTTTAATTATTATAAATATTATATTTATTTGAATTATCTTTTATTATTTAAAGTAAGGAGTTTTTATGGAAACCAATTCTGATTTTGTAGGAAGTAACCGTTCAGTTGTTGTAACTCTTTTATTGTGGTTTTTTTTCGGCACATTTGGTATTTATAGAATGTATTTAGGTAAAGTTGGTACAGGTATTTTAATGCTTATATTAACACTATTAGCGTTTTTGACTTTTGTTTTTTTTATCGGTATTTTTATATTTTTAGGGCTTTTCATCTGGTGGATAATTGATTTAGTTAGAATACTAAAATCACCTAAGATGGCTAATATGCCTTAATTTTGAAGTTTTAAGGACGATATAATTACTAAAACGACAAAATTAAAAGATTATTTTATTAATCCTGATTTTATCTTTAATAGTAAGCAAACTGAAGTAGTTATAACAATTATTGAGAGGAGACTTCTTTTTAAAGAAGTAAACCTAATTGAATTATAGCTTTCTTCCTAAAAGTTGAAATTTTAATTTAATTGAAATTTCAACTTTTACCTACAATCATTATTCTTGCATTTTCCCTGTTCATTAATTTTATTAAATCAACCTTAAATGCTAGTAAGTAGCATCAATTAAAAAAATCTTCAATAAATTGCGAATGACTAATCAAATAATGATTTAAAATTATATCAAATTTTATTCTACAGAAGTTGTAAATATCCCAAATTTAGTACAATGTGGCGGTTGGTAAAGGGAATTCAGATTGGTTATGGTCTTGCTCGCATGGTGCGGGTAGAGCTGAAAGACGGCAATCAATGCGTAGCAAAAAAGTGGTGACTGATAAGGTTAATTTGCCATGGCAATGTATTACCTTAAAAGAGGAACGTCTACGTGAAGAAGCCCCTGCGGCTTATAAACCGATCACACCTGTAATCGAATCGCAAGAAAATGCTGATTTAATTAAGTCAGTGGTAAAACTTAAACCTTGGATCACGTTTAAAGCGTGATCAAGCAAACAGCCCAAGATTTGTTAGTTTGGGCTGTTTTTATAATTAATTGCTATTCCAAATTTTTAGCATTGTATTTTGTTTATGTTGTAATATCACTAGATATTGAGTTTGGAATAAATTGCGCAATAAAAAGCTTTAAAGATTGAGTTTGTTTTACTCATCCAGCTCTCGGCATTATTAACCCAATAAGTTTGAGACAATGTTTTTTTCCTTTTAACCAATTTAGCATTCATATATAACAATCGACAATTCCTATTGCAAACAAGAGAAATACAATAAGTAGGTTTATTATAGAATTTAGTGATAGAATTAACTGTCACCTTTATTATTCATTATTATTTTTTTCCTCTATACAAAAACAAGCAATTTTATGTTCGTTATAATTAATCAGCTGCGGTTGTTCAATTGTACAACGTGGAAATGCCAAACGGCATCGAGCATGAAAAGCACAACCCAAAGGAGGGTTAAGAGGGCTTGGTAACTCGCCGTCTAATTTAATTCTATCTCGCCTAAGATCTGGATTTAATCGTGGTGTTGCTGATAATAGTGCCTGCGTATACGGGTGCTTAGGGTTATGATAGATTTCATCTTTCCGTCCTTGTTCAACGCAACGGCCTAAATACATCACCATTACTTCATCAGCAATATGCTCAACAACGGAAAGATCATGAGAAATAAAAACATAAGATAAACCAAGTTCTTGCTGTAGATCCATCATCAAATTTAGCACTTGTGCACGCACAGAAACATCTAATGCCGAAACAGGTTCATCGGCAACCACTATTTCAGGATCAAGCATTAAACCTCTTGCGATAGCAATACGTTGCCGTTGCCCTCCTGAAAACATGTGGGGATAACGATTATAAAACTCTTCTTTCAAGCCAACTTTTTGCATCATTGATAGCACTTTTGCTTTACGATCATTTGCGGTTAAATCCGTATTGATAATTAGAGGTTCTTCTAATATGGAACCGATTTTTTTGCGTGGATTGAGTGATGAGTATGGATTTTGGAAAACGATTTGGATCTTTTGGCGACGCAATTTTTGAGCTTGCAGATCATCATCTAACAGATTCTGATCTTTAAAATAAAGTTCTCCCGATGTGGGTTTTTCGATCATGGTCAATAATCTTGCCAATGAAGATTTACCACAGCCTGATTCACCAACAATTGCAAGTGTTTTACCTTTACCTAATGTAAAAGATACACCATCAACAGCTTTAACTTGTTTAGCTTCAGAAAAAAAACCAGTTTTAACATGGTAATACTTTGTTAAATTTCGGGCATCAAGCAGTAATTGTTTATTTTCCATATTATTGTTCATATTGTGGTATCCCTTCGCTCGATAATGGATAATGACATTTTACTTTTCTAGTTTCACTGTAGCTAAATAATGCTGGCTCTTGGGTATAACAACGTTCAGTAGCATAAGGACAACGCGGATTGAGTAAACAGCCCATTGGTCGATCATATTTCCCAGGTACAACACCCGCTAACGATGCTAACCGCTCTTTATCTTGCGTAAATTCAGGCAGCGAGCGTAATAATGCTTGCGTGTAAGGGTGTAATGGCTTTTTAAAGATAATTTCAGCATCACCTATTTCAACGACTTGTCCGGCATACATGACAATAATTTTTTGCGCTGCTTCAGAAACTAACGCTAAATCATGCGTAATCAAAACTAATGCCATATTATTTTTGCGTTGTAACTCAAGCAATAATTCGATAATTTGTCCTTGAATTGTGACATCCAGTGCGGTTGTTGGTTCATCAGCAATTAATAGTTTAGGGTTACATGCAATTGCTATTGCGATCATGACGCGTTGGCTCATACCACCAGATAATTGATGCGGATAAACGTTTAATCGATTTTCCGCATCAGCAATACCCACTAATTTAAGCAATTCAATCGCTCTTGCTTTGAGTGCTTTTTTACTGCCACCTTGGTGAATTTTCAAGGTTTCAATGATTTGATAACCTACGGTAAAACATGGGTTTAAGCTTGTCATCGGATCTTGAAAGATCATTGCCACATCTGCACCGACAATTTTACGACGCATTTTAGTTGAGAGCTGTTGCAGGTCTTTACCATCAAAATGTAATGCATTGGCATTGACTTTACCTGGAAAGTCAATTAACCCCATAATAGCGAGAGAACTTACTGACTTTCCTGAACCTGATTCCCCCACAATGCCAACAACTTGTCCTTGTTCAACGTCATAACTAATGTGATCTACCGCTTTAAATCCACCAAATTGAACAGATAATTCTTTTACTTCTAATAGTGCCATAACTGTATCTCCATTACTGCTTCAATTTAGGATCAAGCGCATCTCGCAAACCGTCTCCCATTAAGTTGAAAGCTAACACGGTCATTAAAATGACTAAACCAGGAAAGGTAACTACCCACCATGCAGATTGTGCAAATTGCAATACGTCAGCAAGCATGGTTCCCCATTCTGGTGTCGGCGGCTGTGCACCCATGCCTAAAAAACCTAATGCAGCCATGTCTAAAATCGCATTAGAAAATCCTAATGAAGCTTGCACAATTAATGGTGCCAAACAGTTTGGCAGTATATTTATAAACATTTGCCGTAAGGCTCCTGCTCCAGCAACTCGTGAGGCAATGACATAATCTTTATTAATTTCAGCAATCGTTGCGCTACGGGTTAAACGGACATAATGTGGTAATGCAACAAAAGCTAATGCCATTGAAGCATTAATAATAGATGGACCAAATATCGCAACTAAAACAAGTGCAAGTAATAAGCTGGGTAAAGCAAGCATGATATCGACAGCACGCATAATTATATTATCTAAAAAACCCCCTACATAACCGGCAATCAATCCCACTGAAATTCCTAAAATCAATGAGATAATAACGACTAAGCAACCCACTAATAAAGATAAACGCGCCCCATAAATGAGTCTAGATAAAATATCCCGCCCCACATCATCAGTCCCTAAAATAAATTGCCAACTGCCATCTTTCATCCAAACCGGTGGCGCTAATAAGGCATCTCTAAACTGTTCAGAAGGAGAATGCGGTGCAACAAAATTAGCAAAAATAGCGAGTAATACAACAATAATAATAAAGACTAATCCAACGACAGCACCTTTATTTTTTGAAAAATAAAACCAGAACTCACGCATAGGCGTTAATGGTTTAGGTTCAACCAAACTGGTGTCCCTCATATTGGTTGATTCAGTAATAACCTGTTTATTCATCTGTAAACACACTCTTATTTATGTCTAATACGCGGATTGATAACGCCGTACAACACATCAACTAATAAATTTACCAAAATAATCATGACCGCAACAATTAAAACGCCACTTTGCACTACGGGATAATCTCGACGTTGCAGCGATTCAATTAACCAACGACCAATTCCCGGCCATGAAAAGACGGTTTCGGTCAATATTGCACCAGCAAGCATTGTACCAACTTGTAAACCGATGACTGTCACCACAGGTATCATCGCATTGCGTAATGCATGAATAAGGATGATTCGCATTCGACTAACGCCTTTAGCTCGTGCAGTTCGGATATAATCTTCACTCAACACTTCTAACATAGAAGAACGGGTCATGCGGACAATGACCGCTAATGGAATGGTACCTAATACAATGGACGGTAAAATTAAGTGAGTAACGGCATCGATAAAATCTTCTGTTTCACCCCATAATAAAGTATCAACTAACATAAATCCGGTTAAAGGTTTACTTTCATCTAAGAAAAGCATATCGCTAACACGACCTGATACTGGAGTTAAATTTAAATGCACAGAAACTAACGTAATGAGCATCATTCCCCACCAAAAAATTGGCATGGAATAACCCGTTAAAGACAAACCTATTGCTGTATGATCAAATATTGAACCGCGTTTTACAGCGGCAAGCACGCCGATTGGGATCCCAAAACTAATTGCAAACAACATCGCGCAAAATCCAAGCTCAAAGGTGGCTTTAAAGCGGGGTACAAATTCATCCCATACCGGAATTTGGCTTTTAAAAGAGATGCCTAAATCGCCATGAAGC
This sequence comes from Gilliamella sp. X-23, assembly GCF_057063545.1. Lineage (NCBI taxonomy): Bacteria > Pseudomonadati > Pseudomonadota > Gammaproteobacteria > Orbales > Orbaceae > Gilliamella > Gilliamella sp. X-23. The sequence continues at coordinate 78,022 of NZ_JBXSQG010000012.1, read as the reverse complement.
ATGTTTATAATATATTGAAAATATTGTTGATACAGTGGTTTATCTAAACCCAGTTGAGTCATTAATTCAGCATGGCGCTCAGGGGTTAAGCCTCGCTCTCCTGCAAGGACCGTAATGGGATCACCCGGAATAAGGTGAACGAAAATAAAAGTCAGCAGTGTAATACTAATAAAAGTCGGAATAAGTACACCTAACCGTTTTAAAATAAATTGAAACATGTAGTGGCTCTTAAATATTGCTTCTAAACTATCGTTTATAAAATAGATAAAATTTTTTTTGTTATTAAAATGGATTTATAGCTCTAAATTTAGCAAAACCCAACGTAGTGATTAACCACACCTGGGTGGTTAATCGCAAGGAATACTATTTTTCAAGCGTAACTTGGTTAAAATTATGTAATGCTAAAGGAGCCATAATATAGCCTTTAACCTCTTTACGTATCGGCAAATAAATCATTGAATGTGCAATCATTAATGCAGGTGTTTGCTCATGCATCTCAACTTGCGCTTGTTTATATAGCTCCACTCTTTTTTCGTGATTTGACTCAACACGAGCTTGCTGTAATAAATCATCAAATGGTTTATAGCACCAGTGTGAATAGTTTGAACCTGCTTTAACCGCATCACAACTCATCAAAACAGAATAAAAGTTATCAGGATCACCATTATCCCCCGACCATCCCATTAACACTGCATCATGTTCACCAGCACGAATACGAGATAGATATTCTCCCCATTCATAACTCACAATTTTAGCTGTTACACCAATTTTAGCCCAATCAGCTTGGATCATTTCAGCCATACGGCGTGCATTTGGGTTATATGGACGTTGTACTGGCATTGCCCATAAGTTGAGAGTAAATCCGTTTTCTAATCCTACTGATTTTAATAACTCTTTTGCTTGCACTGGATCATAAGGATAATCTTTTACTTCATCGTTATAACCCCACATAGATGGTGGAATAAAGTTTTTAGCCGGTTCAGCCGCACCTTGAAAAACAGCTTTTATAATCGCATCTTTGTTCACGGCCATATTTAATGCTTGACGAACTTGCAACTTATCAAGTGGTGGCTTATCCATATTGTAGGCTAAATAGCCAATATTAACCCCAGCCATTTCTTTAACAACAATATTATTGTCTGATTTCATTCGCTCAATATCTGCTACATTTGGATATGGCATTGCATGACATTCTCCTTTTTGTAACTTGGCATAACGAATTGCAGGATCTGGTGTAATTGAAAACACTAAACGATCAAGCTGGGCTTTAGGGCCAAAATAATCGGGATTTGCTTTATAAAGAATTCTTGAATCTTTTTGGTATTGAACAAAAGTAAACGGACCAGTACCAACGGGGACTAAATCAACTTTTTCGGGTGTGCCATTTTTAAGCATCACATCGGCATATTCGGCTGATAAAATAGAAGCAAATGACATTGCTAAATCGGCTAAAAAAGGGGCTTCTGGATGGTTTAATTCAAATACGACAGTATAGTCATCAATCTTTTTAATTTCTTTGATTAAATCTGGAAATCCCATGCTTTCAAAGTATTCATATTGCCCACCTGAAACGTTGTGATAAGGATGATTATTATCCTTTTGTCGCATAAATGTAAAAATAACATCATCAGCATTTAAGTTTCGGGTTGGTTTGAACTCTTTATTGCTATGCCACTTAACATCATCGCGTAAATGGAAAGTATAAGTTAAACCATCTTGGCTGATATCCCAAGATTTCGCTAAAGCAGGTTCAATTTCGGTAGTACCTAATTTAAATTCCACCAAACGGTTAAAAACAGGAACTGCACTCGCATCCATTGAAATACCGCTGGTCACTAACTGTGGACTAAATGTTTCAGGTGAAGCCTCTGCACAATAAACTAACGTTCCTGCAGCATGAAGTTGTGCACTAGCAAGCATTGTTATTAGCCCTGCGCCCAACAAAAATTTACGTTTATATTTCCTTAGATTCCTCATAAAATCACCTCAATTATTGAACTGTAAACCTATTTTGTAATACTTAACCAAAGTTAATATCATCATATTTATAATATTTTTTAAATACAGATTGAGTAAAATGTGCCAATTTTGATTTTTACATCAATTAACTTTTACTTTATTTATATTTTCGCTATCTATCGCACTAATATGGTGCAAAAATGCACCATAATTAAAATTATGATATTGCCTAGCAATTTACAATAACATTCCATTTTTGATTAAAATAATTTCTAACACGAGCATAACGGAAGTCAAGTGCTGTGTAACAGATATAACATGCAAAAATAGTGCCATTTTTAATTCACATTAAAGGTAATACTAAAAAAGAGCATATAAATATGTTCTTTGTATTTTGTTCAATTTATATAGTTCTAAATTTATTATAGAGTTTGTTTCTTAATAATTGATTTTTATAGAATGTATTATAATTATTGTAAATAAAATAATCATTAAATTAATGATGTAAAATTAACTTATTACTGGATTTAGTTTAATTTCAGTTGAACACAGTTGAGGAGTAAAACAAGAAGAAAAGCTTATCTGAAAAGGATTTAGGCATAAAAAAACAGTTAAATGCAGGTCTTAGAATTTGGTGATTGGGGCTCGGATACGGGTTTAAGCCTTGTGGTTACTGGATTTAAAAAATTTAGATGAAAAATATACCCGTATTTGTATCCCTAAATTGAGCTACTTTTAAAATGTATAATTAAGCTCAATTTTATTACCATAAAGAGATTAGCATTGTTCTTTCCTGAATTCCTGAATCAACAAATCCAAATTTAATATAAAACGCATTGGCTTCATCTGTTAAGCTATGTTCCAATAGTGCTCTAGAACCAACTTGTTTAGAGACTTCTTTCGAGCGTAATATAGCATCTTTTAATAATGCCGCACCTAATCCTTTTGCTTTGTAATTTTTATCAATAGCTAAACGGCCTAAGATAATAACCGGAATAGGATCGGGCATATTGCGCTTAAATCTACTCAATGTTAGTTGTCGATGTTGGATACTTCCAGTTGATAAACAATAAAAGCCGATTACTTTGTTATTGTCACAAATCACAAATGTACGGAAAGCACCACTTTTTTGATTTTTTAAGGATTTTTTCTTCAACCACTCATTCAAAGACAACTCTTCACAATCAAATGATGTAAAATCATGATGTTCATTCAATAAGTGCGGCGCTTCTATTTTTCCCATGGTGACTTCCGAGACAATAAAGCTTGTATTTTTTCATTACTATCAAAAGAGGCTTCTATTGCATGATTGAAGGCATTTATCTGTTCATCGTCGATTAAAAAAAGACGCTGATCAAGCAAAACATCTTCAGCCTTTGAGCAGGCCGCTTCTAAAATAAAATCAGTTCGTGATTTAGATAGTAAATGAGCCGCAATATCAATCAATTCTTTTTGGGATGCCTTAGCTCTAATATTAATAGGCGATTCTTTGGTTTCAGTTCTCATTTTAATTGCCGTTTTTTAATTTAGTATGAAAGTACTGTGGTATATATTGTATATCAAATTGATATACAAGTGAAATGGTGTTTAAAAATCAAAGAAATAATTAAATAGCATAAATGCCAGTGAGTATAAAACACTAAAACAAGCAGCATGGTTTTCTACTTGAATCTTGTACTAAGTTTGGGGTATTTACACATATGTTCCAACAAGAAACATTTTTACCGCCCCTTGTAAAGAATATATAGATGAAAAAAATTCCACATACAAGAAAAACAAATAATTATCTTTTAAAAAAAACGTTAAATCCATATTATGGATACACATCATTATCAAATCTTAAAATTTGATAATTGATATCATAAAGCGGAATAATAACCTCAACGCTAATTAAATAAAGAAACTTGAATTTCACAAGCAATTCTCTATAACCCTTGCAAACAAAGGCTTTAAAGCCATTTTATGGATACACGCCATTATCGAACCAAATGTATCCGGGTTTGTATCCGATTTTCCTCTTGATTTGGGGTAATTCCAGTTGAATTCAGTTGAGTAGTGAAACAAGGTGAAAGGCTTATCTGAAAAGGCTTCAGACATAAAAAAACCTGCTAGAAGCAGGTCTTAGAATTTGGTGATTGGTGCCCGGACGCGGAATCGAACCACGGACACGGGGATTTTCAATCCCCTGCTCTACCGACTGAGCTATCCGGGCAACAATGGATGCACATTAAACACGATTCGTGATTATCAGTCAATCCTTTTTGTAATATATTTTAAAAAAAATATATTGTTTGATTGAAAAATAGCTAATCACCTTCATATTAATAGCTAGTTTCTAATAATATGTCTTTATGCTTATAGGAATTGTTATATGCGATTTATTGGTTTTATTATTTTTTTTATTTACGTTTATTGTGAGGTTAGTTTTTTCATTGCAGTTGCAAATACAATTGGGGTTTTTCTTGCTTTAATTTGTATTATTGCAACGTCAATTCTTGGTTTTTCATTAGTCAAGACTCAAGGTTTGAAAAATCTTAGTATTATGCAGCAAAAAATAGCAAATCAACAAAGTCCTAAAGACGAAATCATTAAAAGTGTTGCGTTGCTTTTCGCTGGTTTTTTATTGTTTATTCCGGGTTTTTTGACCGATATTTTAGGTGCTTTGCTGTTAATACCTAACGTTCAAGAACATATTGTGAAGTTTATTGTGCGAAAAATGCCGATTAAATCGAGATTTGTATCGTCTCAAACACTTTACCAAAATAATGATATTATTGAGGGCGAGTTTAAACATAAGGATGATGAATAAATAGTCAATTAAAAAATTTTTTATTTTATCCTCTTGAAGAGTTTGAAATAATCCCCATGTAAAGTGAACAATATTATAAAATCGTAATTTTATGATTTATCTTTAATAATTATCTATTTAAAAATTAGTGCTAGGAGATAACTAATGAAAATTCGTCCATTGCATGATCGTGTGATCATTAAACGCAAAGAAGTAGAATCAAAATCAGCTGGCGGTATTGTGTTAACTGGTTCAGCAGCAGGTAAATCAACACGTGGTGAGGTTTTAGCTGTGGGTAATGGTCGCATTTTAGAAAATGGCCAAGTTCAGCCGTTAGATGTTAAAGTTGGCGATATCGTAATTTTTAATGAAGGGTATGGCGTTAAAACAGAAAAAATCGATAATGAAGAAGTGCTTATCTTGTCAGAAAGCGATATTCTAGCCATTGTTCAAGCATAATATAATTAGTAAATAGTTTAACTTATATACAGAATTTAGGAGAAAGACGAAAATGGCAGCTAAAGATGTAAAGTTTGGTAATGACGCTCGCGTTAAAATGCTTAAAGGCGTTAATGTATTAGCTGATGCAGTTAAAGTAACTTTAGGTCCAAAAGGGCGTAATGTAGTATTAGATAAATCATTTGGTGCGCCAACTATTACTAAAGATGGCGTTTCTGTTGCGCGTGAAATCGAATTAGAAGATAAATTCGAAAACATGGGTGCGCAAATGGTTAAAGAAGTTGCATCTAAAGCAAATGATGCAGCGGGTGACGGTACAACTACTGCGACTGTACTTGCTCAAGCAATTGTTAATGAAGGCTTAAAAGCGGTTGCGGCCGGTATGAATCCAATGGATTTAAAACGTGGTATCGATAAAGCAGTTGTTGCTGCTGTTGAAGAGCTTAAAAAATTATCTTCACCTTGTGCTGATTCTAAAGCGATTGCTCAAGTAGGTACTATTTCAGCTAACTCTGATGAGACTGTTGGTACTTTGATTGCTCAAGCAATGGAAAAAGTTGGTAAAGAAGGTGTTATCACTGTTGAAGATGGCACTGGTTTACAAGATGAGCTTGATGTTGTTGAAGGTATGCAGTTTGACCGAGGTTACTTATCTCCATATTTCATCAACAAACCAGAAACGGCAACAGTTGAATTAGACAACCCATATATTTTATTAGCTGATAAAAAAGTATCTAATATCCGCGAATTATTACCAGTGCTAGAAGCTGTTGCTAAAGCAGGTAAGTCACTATTAATTATTGCTGAAGATGTTGAAGGTGAAGCGCTTGCAACGTTAGTGGTTAACACTATGCGTGGTATTGTTAAAGTTGCTGCTGTGAAAGCGCCTGGTTTTGGTGATCGTCGTAAAGCAATGTTACAAGATATTGCAATTTTAACTGCTGGTACTGTGATTTCAGAAGAAATCGGTTTAGAACTTGAAAAAGCAACACTTGAAGATTTAGGTCAAGCAAAACGTGTTGTTATTAATAAAGACAACACCACTATTATTGATGGTGTGGGTGAAGAGTCTTTGATTTCAGCTCGTGTTGAACAAATTCGTAAACAAATCGAAGAATCAACTTCTGACTATGATAAAGAAAAACTTCAAGAACGCGTTGCAAAACTTGCTGGCGGTGTTGCTGTAATTAAAGTTGGTGCTGCCACTGAAGTTGAAATGAAAGAGAAAAAAGCACGCGTAGAAGATGCTTTACATGCAACTCGTGCTGCTGTTGAAGAAGGTGTGGTTGCTGGTGGTGGTGTTGCTTTAGTTCGTGCAGCATCAGCAATTTTAGGCCTTAAAGGTGCTAACGAAGATCAAAACGTAGGTATTAAAGTTGCATTACGTGCAATGGAAGCACCATTACGTCAAATCGTAACTAACTGTGGTGAAGAAGCATCAGTTGTTGTTAACGCTGTTAAAGGCGGTAAAGGTAACTATGGTTATAATGCTGCTACTGAAGAATATGGCGATATGATTGCAATGGGTATTTTAGATCCAACTAAAGTTACTCGTAGTGCATTACAATATGCTGCATCAGTTGCAGGCCTTATGATTACAACTGAATGTATGGTAACTGATTTACCTAAAGATGATAAAGCTGATTTAGGTGCCGCTGGTAGTATGGGTGGCATGGGCGGTATGGGTGGAATGATGTAATTTCCGCGTCAGTACAACAGATACATTTCAATATAAACCACTCGGTTATGCGAGTGGTTTTTTTATAAATTCTTTTCTAGCATTAATAGCTGTTTTCACTTGTCAAAATAAAATGTTGAATAGATAATAACATCATGAAAAGATGAAACTTATCTTTTTGTAAGAATAAATTAGTAATTCACGATTTATCCTTTTTATTTGAAATAGGATTTAAAGTCGGTAAATAATCAGTAAATATAGAAACAAATAATATAATAAGGAAAGAAATAATGAGTGTATCTTCAAGAAAAAAAGTAGCCACTACTGAACAGAGCGATTATTCGGTTAGACAGCGACAAAAAGCAGCTAAAGTAGAAAATCCGCTTGATAAAATTAAAGAAAATACTTTTTTTAAAGTTATTTTTTCAGATAGTCTTTCTCTTGAACAAAAAGTAGAAGAAGTCACTCACATTTTAGAATTTACTGATAATAAAGAGGCTGATCGAGCCAAAATTCAAGAATTTGATACATTTAAAGAATATTTGCAATCCATTTCAGAAGAGATGTCTAAGCAACGTATCGAGATGACTGATACCGAAGTATTTGCTGAGTTACAAAGAGTTTATGCGGATTTTAATAATGATCTTAATGACTTTATTGAAAAAATAAAACCCCTTACCGAGCTTACTGATGCACTGTATAACTTACGCCAAAATGGTGAAACTCGAAATGCTTTAGCTCAAATCAAAGCCGATCAAGAGTGGGATGAAGAAAAAGCTGCGCAAAAGGCCAATGTGCAAGGCGAAATTACAAATATAGAAAAACAAATATCAGGACTACAAAAAGAAATAGTTTTATTGCAGCAAGATAAAACATTCTTTGGTTTTGGGAAAATTAAAGCTTTATCAAAAGAAAAAATTGATCTTAATGAAGAAAAAATCACTCAGTTAAGAGAACAAATCCAAAATAAGAATAAAGTGTTAAATGATATCCAAACAGAAATTACACAACGCCATGAGCAACGTACGGAATCACTGGATGTTGAAAAATTAAAAGAGTTGCTGAATTTAACTTCAGAACAGCATACATTGCGCCAAGCAGATATGGTTGAATCAGCGTTAAAATTTGTTAATCAAGGTAAAGAACGTTTTGGTGCGATTCGTAATCATCTGGAAAAAATGGTTAAACAAATTGAAGGGCTTAGTGACAATAATGGCAATATGATACAAATTTATGCCATTATGAACGAAGCTACTAAAAAAGTTGAAAAAGTACATAGGGAACGTAGACAAGAGCTTGAAAATAAAGATGTTGGTGATAATCTGTTAGAGTCAATGAAGCTTGATGAGGCTAGACGCAATTTAGATGAACATATCGACACAGTGTCAACAGCAACAGTTGATACCATGCAGACCTATGGCGAATTAACAACAGAAGCCATCAAAATTCGCAATATGCAAGCAGCAACGAAAAAACAAGTTGAAAGTGCAAGAGCAATGCATTCAAGAGGTATTGCATCGGTGGCTTCACAACTTAGTGTTGTGGTAACTGCCGTTAACTCAGCGGCGATTAATGAAGCACAATCAATGGCTGGTAATACTTTAGCCGAAATGACTCGAGTTACAAATGATATTGCAAAAAATGAAGCAATCCGAATTGCAACTGGGCATGATGAAATTAATAACGATTTAGAAGCTATGTTACAAAACCTAGCAGAATTTGGTGATACCCAAAAAGAAGCGACTGAAATCACTCGTTCAGCACTAGAAACAATGCGCGCGAATTTAGAAGAAATTGAAAAAATGTCTAAAGATGTTCAAAGCGATACGAGGGAGTTTATTGCGGTGACAGGCGATGTTTTATCAGAAAAATATGAAACTAAAAAAGAAAGCACCAGTGGTACAACCTCACCCTTTAAACTGTAATAAAGGAATTGCATAATGTTGTTAGTTAGAGGGCGTGAATATTTAGCGCAATATCCTAATTTTACCTTAGTTGGTAGGGAACATGATTTAGAACGAATATCGTCTATTCTTATTCGAAAATCATCAAATTCACTTTTATTAACAGGACCAGCAGGGGTAGGTGTTTCAATGCTTACCCTTGGTTTACAAGCTATTAAAAATAGTCCAGATACACCATTTGATTTGATTGTAAAAAAATTATTTTGGTTGAATTGCGATGCGCTTTTTTCGAGCGGTGATAGTGCTAAGATTAATAATGAATTTCAAAGTATCTTAAAAAAGTTAATGCAAACGCCTGAATCTGTCCTAATTATTACTGATACAGCTAATTTTTTGGAGGGGGCACACAATACTGGTAATGCTCACTTTATTAATGCGTTAAATAACGCCGATAAATCAAATAATTTCCAAGTTATTTTGGAAGTGCGAGACGATAAACTGAGTAGTGTATTAAAAGCTAGTACGAAAATGCCAGAACTTTACACGCTTTACGATGTTAAAGAGCCGGTTGGTGAGGATTTGAAAAATATTGTTTCGGTGGTTGCAAAAGATCTTTCTGATCATCATAAAATTCAAATTAATGAAGATGCTATTGATGAAGCGATACACTTAACTAGTAAATATCGCGATAGTTTAGGCTTAGGGGGAGCACAACCTCAAAGAGCGATTTCGTTACTTGATCGCGCACTTGCTAGTTACCGACAACTTACACATAAACAGCATCCTAAAATTGTTGAATTAATGGATAAAATTGCAAAAAGTAACAATGAAACGGAACGGCAAGATTTGCAACAACAACTTGAACAATGGCAGAAAGATTGGCATGAATTGAAGTCAGAAATTAATAAAACTTATCAATATCAACGTGATGCTGAAACATTACGCTTTCAATTGCAAGATGAAATCACTCAGCTGCAAGAAGAAGAGGATAACAACAATAATTCACAGTCTACGGCCGTAAAAACATTTGCTCAGTTTACTGCTGGCGGATTTGATTCTCCTTCAGTAGCTAAATTGAAAGAAAAGGTTCGACAAATTGATACCGAAATTGCTCAAAACAACGAACGACACCAGAAATTGGTAATGTTAGCCAATAAAGACTTGCGACTTAATCGCCAAGAGGTAATCATAGAGTTTAGTAAAGTTTCAGGAATACCGGCAAACAAACTGGATGAAAATGAAGTTGAAAACTTGATTAATTTGGAGGCAAATTTATTATCAAGAATTTTTGGTCAGGATAGTATTGTCAAACATGTAGCTAATTCAGTAAAAGTTGCTAAGGTTGATGCTTTAGAAGAACCAGGCCCTGCAATGTCTTACCTATTTTTAGGACCATCAGGAGTGGGTAAAACTGAAATGGCTAAAGCGTTAGCTAAATATGTCTATGGTGACGAAAAGTCGTTAGTTCGTTTTGATATGTCTGAATACATGGAAAAACATGCAGTTGCTAAATTGATTGGGGCTCCCCCTGGATATGAAGGATTTGAAGCTGGTGGTATATTAACTAACTCAGTTAGATCAAAACCTATTGGTATCTATCTATTTGATGAAATCGAAAAGGCACATCCTGATGTATTTAATATCTTTTTACAGATCTTATCGGATGGGCGGTTAACTGATAATGTTGGTAGAACAGTCGATTTTTCTGATATTATGATTATTATGACTTCAAATATTGGACAACCTTACTATTTAGATCCCAACCTTTCAGATGAAGCAGCACGCGAATTGGCGACAAATGAACTTAATAATACTTATCGTTCTGAACTGCTTAATCGGTTTAATGGACGTGAAAATATTCTCCATTTTAAACGTCTTCCTATGGAGGTTATTGAGCAGATTATTCGACGCGAAATAGATAAGCTGAATCAAGCATATCGGCCTCGTGATTTTACTATAGAGATATCAGATTCTTGTATAAGTGCATTTTGTCATGATCATTACGATTTAATTCGTGGTGCTCGGGGATTGCCTGGTTATATTAAAACTAATATTAGGCCATTTATCGTAAATCATATTTTACAAAATCCTAATGATAAAGGTGTATTCCAAGCAGTTTATAATCAGCAGACTCGTAGTTTTGATATGACATTTTGTAAAATTTAAAAAGATGTAAAATAGAGATGTTTTCCACAAACTGTTATCAGCAAAGGTAACAGTTTTATTTTACATTACCATAGGCTTACTTTAAGGGCATATGATAACGCTATAAGAATCCTCTTTAAAATAAGAAGTTCGTCAAGATAAAAACCAAAGAAGGACTAATTAGATAGATGTTGATAAAGTGTTATTGTTCCAATCATGATAAGCACTAGCCCCCCTAAGAATTCAGCTCGCTTACCAATTAAACATCCCATTTTATTGCCCAATAATAATCCAAAGGTGACCATTAAACATGTTGCAATTCCAATCATTGTTGCAGCAAAACAGATATTGACGCTAGCTAATGCCAATCCAACACCAACAGCAAATGCATCTATGCTGGTTGAAATAGCAGTAAAAACTAACATCAAAAAAGTTTTTTTTGATGATGTAACTTCATTTTCTTGGCAATGATCATCAGTCTGTTTGAAACTATTATAAATCATGTTAAGGCCTAAAAATAACATGACACCAAAAACAACCCAATGATCCCATTGTTCGATATATTGCAGTGCAATATAACCAATTAACCAACCAAGTAAAGGTGTAATAGCCTCAACAATACCAAATAAAATACCGACTTTTAATGCCTCAATGAATGGTATTGATTTAAGGGAAATCCCTCGACAAATAGCGACTGCAAAGGCGTCGGTTGACATTGCCAATGCTAATAATAAAATAGCCCAAAAGCTCATGACATATACTTTTACTGAAAATTATAATGATGTTAATGGTTTAAATAATAATTGTTTGTGACCTATTCTTTTGTTATTGAAAACAAATAATTTGCAACTTTAATGTCTCCCTTTTTTTGATAAATTTCAGCTGTTTTTTTGACATTATCTCGTCTATTTGCGTCGTATTGGAAAAGTTGTGTAAACATTAAATCAGCTGTTTTTTTATCATTATTTTGGATAGCACAATAGCCATATTGTTCATAAGCATCAGCTTTCCAACGATGGCGATCTAACTCAATACTTTGTTCAAACTGTGCTTTTGCTTCTTGATAACGATTCAGACCACATAAAAAAGAACCATAATGTACATGATATAATCCATTACCTGGCTGCATTAACGTAATACGTTTGTAAATCATTTCGGCTTCGTTATATTCACCCACATGTTGATCAAACATTGCCATCGCCAACATGACTTGAGGGTTGTCTGGTGAGTATTGCGCTGCTAATTTTAGATTATAATGTGCTGCTTTAATATTTTCTTCTGACTCATTTGCTTTAGCAAGATAACCCAACCCGAGTCGCATTCTTGCTAAAGCAGCTTTTTCTGGATCAAATTCATCGTTGCTTTTCATTTGACAACCAGACAGCATTATTATCAAAAAACAGCTAAATAATATTAACAATTTTTTCATTTATCCTTCCTTTCATTTCTTTATAAAGGTCTATTCTTATGCTGTTTGCTGGGCAATGTTTTGTTTTTTATAAAGTGTTCTTTTAGTACGGTCAACAACTTCGCCAGCTAACTGGCCGCATGCGGCATCAATATCATCACCACGTGTTTTACGGACAATGACAGTAAATCCATATCCCATTAATGTTTTCATAAAACGGTCAATACGAGTATTTGAGCAACGTGAATAAGGCGCACCAGGAAACGGATTCCAAGGAATTAAATTAATTTTACTTGGCACATTTTTTAAAAATGTAGCAAGTTCATGGGCATGTTCAACACTGTCGTTAATTTGATTAAGTAGCACATATTCAATTGTTACCTTGCCATGATTAGCATTTGAAGTAGAAAGATAACGCAAAATAGAATCACGTAACATTGCCATATTATATTTTTGATTTATTGGCATAATTTCACTTCTAATCTTATCATTTGGAGCATGAAGTGAAATGGCTAATGCAACATCAATCATACCGGCAAGCTTATCTAAGGCAGGAACCACGCCTGAAGTGGATAATGTGACCCGTCTTTTGGATAAACCATAGCCAAAATCATCTAACATAATTTCCATTGCGGGAGCGACATTAGATAAATTAAGTAGTGGTTCACCCATTCCCATCATAACTACGTTAGTGATAGGTCTATCAGCTAATTTACCCGTTACCCCAATAGCATTTGATGCACGCCAAACTTGGCCAATAATTTCAGAAACAGTTAAATTACGATTAAATCCTTGTTGAGCTGTCGAGCAAAATTTACATTCTAGTGCACAACCAACCTGTGAAGAAACACATAATGTAGCACGATCTCGCTCAGGTATATAAACAGACTCAATTAATTGATTGTTACCCACATCAAGAGCCCATTTTATTGTACCGTCAGAAGAACGTTGTTCTATGGCAATCTTCGGAGCTTTAATTTCAGCTAAAGTTTTTAATTGTTCCCGTAGTTTCTTATTGATATCGGTCATTTGATCGAAATCATCTATCCCAAAATGATAGATCCATTTCATCACCTGATCAGCTCTAAATGGTTTTTCGCCGAGTGAAATGAAGAACTCTCTTAATTGTTGGCGTGTGAAATTGAGTAAATTTATTTTTTCGTTACTTGGATTCATTGTAGTTAGATTCATTGCGTTTGGAGAGTCTGAACAACTTGCAGACATAGTGGATGTACATGGTGTTGACATAAGGCCTCGTTTTTACACATTATGGCTATTTCAATTTTTAGAAAAAAGATTATACTGTTTTTCACCTTATCTTGCTATTAAAGAATAGATGTAATATTTAAAATGAAAGGTAAATCAACAAAATTAAAAAACATTCTTTGTGTAATTCAATCATTAACGTTACTTTTATGTTCGACTGTTACTATGGCCCAAACAATATCATTGAATAAACTAACAGGACAATTTGATGAAAAAAAGGACAAGGATTTTATTACATTAGACTCAACTGAGTTGCCTGTTAATAAAAAGGGAATGTATCTACAAAAAGAAGTGGCAGAGCAGCTAGTAAAAGCGTTTAAAGACTTTAAAAAAGAGTATCCAAATATCCCTTTTATTGTGGTAAGTGCAACACGTAACTACACTTACCAAAGTGGAATTTGGCAACGGAAATGGGATGCATTGTCTGCTAAATTTAATGATCCTCAAAAAATTGCGGAAGAAATTTTAAAATATTCATCAATGCCAGGTACTTCACGTCATCACTGGGGAACAGATGTTGATATTACTAGTGTTTCTTCCGAATATTTTAGAAATGACCCAAAAGGTATTATTCTTTATAAGTGGCTTCAAGAGAATCTACCTAAATATGGATTTTGCCAATCATTTAATAACGGGAGAAGCGGCGGATATCAACTTGAAGAATGGCACTGGTCATACCAGCCTATTTCTAGTCAATATATTGCACAATATAAAGCCATATTAGAACGTGATCCAGATGCTATTATGAGAATATTAAACTTCACTGGTCACGATAAAATTAAATTAGAAAGCCTAGTTAAAGAGTATGTATTGACCGTTAATACTGACTGTTATTAACATTGTTAATATTAAAGATTTCTCCAATAAGGCAAGCATATTGTTACAATAAGTCCACCGTCATCTCGATTTGTTGCTTGGATAGTACCGTTATGCATAATGACGGTTTTTCTAGCTATTGCTAATCCTAAACCATAGCCTTTACCTAATTGAGGAGACTGAATTCGGACAAACGGTTCAAAAATACTGGATAATTTATTTGCTTCAACACCAGGTCCACGATCTTTAACTTCAATTTGTAAATACTTACCTATTTCTTTTAATGAAACTTCTACTGCTTGTCCCGCTTTTGAAAAGCGAATTGCATTTCGTATAATATTTTCAACAGCGCGGCGTATTTGTTCTGAATTGCCTTTAACAATCGAATGAGTAATTGATGATGAAGTAAAATGTACATCAATTAATTGGTGATTAGCCTCATAGTTAGCATCGTTGATAACGACACCTATTAAGGCTTTTAAATCAAAATATTCATCAGTACGATTATTCATTTCAGCACGAGAATAATTTAAAATCTCACCAATTAACTGATCTAATCGTTGTGATTCTAGCTCTATCCTAGCTAAAGCCGTATCGATGTTTTGTTTATTCTGTTGAGCAAGCCCAATTGCTAACTGTAAACGGGCAAGTGGCGTTCTGAGTTCATGAGAAACATCATGAAGGAGCGATTGACGATCAGAGATCAAGATATTAAGTTGCTCAACCATCATATCGAAATCTTTACCTAGCTCACTTAACTCATCGCGGCGGGGTTTTAATTTATTGAATAATCTAACTGAAAGATCGCCTTGAGATACTCTGAAAAAACCTTGTCTTAATAACCTCATTGGCCTGGTCAAATTCCACGCTAAAAAAAGGCTAAAAACAAGCCCAACACATATTCCCATTAACACAATTGGCATTGGCATATTGAACCATGCTTTTTTGTTATGGTCATCTTTATCCTCTTTAAATGAAATAGAATAAAGTGTGCCGTCTGGTGCTACGGCCATGCGTTGATAGGCATAGGTTGGAGTTTCTAATTCATCGGTTAAAATATTGACTTGCTCATTAAGAGGGGAAACTAATTTTATTGACAATAAACTCCTCTCTTGTTCAGGTAAATGTGCTATAAAATTAAGTGTTTCATCTTCTCCTGCCACATGTAATAACTGAGCAATCATATCGACTTTTGTCGGCATATGATTGAGGAATCTTTGCGTTTTATTTTCTACATAAATTGAAAACGCAATCCAAGTTAATTGAAAGGTAAGATAAAAGATAACCCCAAATATAATGAGTATTTTCCAAAATAATCGATGATTCATTTCAAGCCTATTAGATCATTAACGAATACGGTAACCAACAGCCCTAATAGTTTCAATTGTCACATCATTTTGTGCAACTTGATGTAATTTTTGGCGAATGTTACTGATATGTACGTCTACACTACGATCGTAAAGTTCTCGTGCTCGTCCAAGGCCAATTTCGGATAATTCTTCTTTAGTTACCACTCGTTCGTTATGTTTTACCAATAGAACTAACAAATTAAACTCAGTTGATGTTAAGTCAATAGCTTGTCCATTCCAAGTACATAATCGCTGTGGTAGATCCAGTGTCAAACCGTTAAAATGGTATTTTTTATCATCAACCATTTCAACCGAACGTTCATCAAATCGTCGTAAAACTGCACGTAATCTTGCCAATAATTCACGTGGGTAACATGGCTTAGGAATATAATCATCAGCGCCTAATTCTAATCCCAAGACGCGATCGATATTATCGCCTTTGGCTGTGAGCATGATAACTGGCATATTACATTGTTGACGGATACTTTTTAATACATCAATACCATTAATATCCGGTAGCATCACATCTAAAATTGCTGCACGATATTTACCCGATAATGCTTCATCGATACCATTTTTACCCAAATAAACGCTTTTGATATTAAATCCTTCATTAGTCAAATATTCACTAAGCATCTGTGATAATTCAATATCATCATCAATTAATAAAATATTTATCATATATCGCCATTATTATCTAATTTTAGGTAGTTACATTATTGCAATAATAAAAAAAAAGTCAGGCAGTTTTACTAAAATATTACATATTTTAAGCTATTCCTGATTATTTAATTTACTATCAAATTACGTAAAAAATTTCATATTAACTATACGTTTTAGTATAAATTTTAAACTACTAATAAATATAAGTGAAATTGAATGATTATTAGGAGATCGTATCATCCAATTCTTAACTAAGATATATAAAATAACATTCACGAATATTATTTTATAAATATAATATGGAGATAAAAAATGAAACAACAAGTATTATGAAACTAATATTTATGAAGATCTAATCATGTTAGAAACATTTAAGGTTATCAAATTTTATACCCCTAACGCTTTTTATATAACCAATTGATGTATTTTTTTTAAATTATGCTGGACAATATTATATTTTATGCGTAATATTTCGTCCTGCTTCTATGGTGGCTATAGCTCAGTTGGTAGAGCCCTGGATTGTGATTCCAGTTGTCGTGGGTTCGAATCCCATTAGCCACCCCATTTATAGAATGCAAAAATATCTAACGGCGAGTAGCGCAGCTTGGTAGCGCAACTGGTTTGGGACCAGTGGGTCGGAGGTTCGAATCCTCTCTCGCCGACCAATTTTTAATAAAAGCCCACTTATTTGAGTGGGTTTTTATTATCTTCCAAACAATTGACTCATTTCTAATAACTTTAGTGAATAATTAAAAAATCGCTTAGAGCTCCTTTGTATTAATTTCAGTTACAACTACGATTTAACAAGACTTTTTCTTATTTTTATTTTAATGATTTAATTTCTTTGATGCTGAAAAATTGTGATCAAGACGACAATTTTGGCACCAAAAAATAATAACATGTATTTATTTGTTTATTTTTTAGTAGGTATTATGTAGATTAAGATACATCTATTGAATAAGCGGATCCAAAAAACATGGAGGAAATGTCTTTGGAATATCGTGATGTTGCTTCTAAAATTTATGTAGAAGAACAAATTAAAGCAAATCCATCTGTTATTAAGAAAATATCGACAGAAAGAGGGCTTGCTGAATACTTTAATGTCAGTAGAACAACAGTGAGAAGGGCATTAAATAACTTAATTATGGAAAGCTATTTATCCCAAAATGAAAAAAATTTGGAATGTAGTGAGATTTTTGAGATAAATATGTTAAAAATGTCTTCATTTAGTGAAGAAGTTAAAAAAGACGATAATAATCAAATTACAATAAAAGTTATTTCTAATCAAATCATTAAAATGCCTGTGGCGCTAAGAAAGTTTTTTTGTTCGAATGAGCAATTAACTAGAATTATAAGGCAACGTTTATTAGGTGAAACTCCCCTATCTTATGAAATCACCTATTTATCTTCCGAAAAATTTAAAAAATTAGATCAAATGGATTTAAATGAAGTTTCTCTTTATCAATTTTTGAGAGATCACTATCACCTTGTTCCAAGTCATGGACGAGAAGAGATTGCCTATGAAGTAGCAACCGGAGATAAAGCAACATATTTGCAAGTGATTGTCGGTACACCCATTTATAAAGTATCAAGTTACAGTTTCGATGAGAATTTTCAGCCTTTTGAACACACTGTTCAATATTTGACCGGAAATAAATTTAGATATCATTTATCTGCTAAAAATATTTTTGATTATAGGGAAATATCTAAATGAGTTTGTTTGAAAAAATAGCCGATCATTTAATGGAGAGAATTACCACCGGACAATATGGAGTAGGTTCAGAATTACCACCAGAAGGACAGTTGCAAAAAGATTATGGTGTAAGTAGAACAACTATCCGAAAAGCAATTGATCTGTTAGTCGGTAAAAATATGGTTGTCAGGAAAAAAGGCGTTGGTTTGTTTATTGCACCAACACTTTCTATACAAACTATTCTAAAAATGACAGGTATTATTAAACCTCATATTTATCAAAATTATAAGAAAGTCATAAAAGAATCCTATCTAAGGGTAGCTGGAAATTACTATAGCCAAGTATTAAAAATAAAACCTGCTGAGCTTATCTATTACGTTAGTTTTTTAGAAGTCGCTAAAAACAGCATCGTCAAAGAAATTTTTCTCTTGCCTCTTAATTATTTTCCAGACTTTCAAATTTCAATAATAAAAGTTTTATCTGCACTTGAAATTACTAATTCCGGAAAGAGAAAAGTAGATAAATTAGAACAGGATTTGCAATTAATTGTGGCCAATGCTGAATTAGCTAAACAGTTACGATGCAAAATAAACGACCCATTATTTAAAATTTCTAATCACTATTTTGATATTAATAGCGAACCGATTGCCATTGAGTATAGGTTTGCTAGCAATACTCAATATGTGGTCGATTTTACCAAGGAGGTATAACAATGATTAAATTATTACGCGTTGATCACCGCTTATTGCATGGTCAGGTTGTTGTTTCATGGTTCGAAAATGTTGGCGCTAATACCATTTTAGTTGCTAACGATATGGTCGCAAATGATGAGTTACGTAAGTCTGCTATTCGTTTAGCGAAACCTGAACATGCGAAATTAGTAATGAAGTCAATAGATGATAGCATTGAAGCCATTAACTCAGGTATAACCGATAAGTATCACATGTTAATAGTTGTTGAATCTGTCGCTGATGCTGAAAAATTAATACGTAGAACGCATGGTAAAATAACAAGCCTCAATTTAGGTGGAACTAAACCTCGTGAAGAAACCAAAAATTACTCTAAAACAATCAATCTAACCGAGCTAGAAGCAGATTTGTTAACAGGATTACAACAAGATGGTGTTGATGTCTATATCCAGCAAGTTCCGAATGAATCAAAGCAAAAATTTCAAAAATAGTTTAGAGGGTACAAAAAATGAGTATCGAATTAACTGCATTTCTATTAGCTTTGGTTGCGATGTTAGCCAATGGTGAATACCTTTTAGGTTCATCAATGTTATCAAGACCATTAGTGACTTGTACCTTGGTTGGTTTAGTCATGGGAGACATCACACAAGGCATTATTATTGGAGCAACATTAGAATTAGCTTTTGTTGGATCGTTTTCTATTGGAGCCTCTATTCCCCCAGAAATTATCTCAGGGAGTATTTTAGGTACCGCCTTTGCAATAGGTGCTGGTAAAAGTACGGAAATAGCTTTAACGCTAGGTATTCCTATTGCTTCATTTGTTTTATTAGTTAAAAACTTATGCTTTCTTTTTATCCTTCCTTATTTTGTTCATAAAGCCGATCAATACGCATGTGAAGGTAATGGTAAAGGTATGGACCGAATGAATCTATTAGGTGGATTCTTTTCTGTTAATCTTCCAATTGGTTTAGTTGTAGGATTATCTTATCTATTTGGCAGCTCGGCGATCAATGACTTATTAGAAATGATTCCTAAATTTATTATAGATGGTTTAGGTATTGCAACGGGCTTATTACCTGCATTTGGTTTTGCTATGTTAATGAAAATAATGATAAAAAAAACCAATGCAACGTTCTTTGTTCTTGGTTTTGCTTTGGCTGTTTATATGAAAGTGCCTGTTACTGGAGTGGCCATCTTCGGTGCGTGTATTGCTCTAATTTTGACAGGTTATTCCGCATTTAATGGAAAAAAAGACGTAACAGAAGATGGCAATCAAAGGTTAAATAATACTGGCGACACTTTAGGTGTACAGGAGATCAATTATGAAAATGAAGAATTCTAAATTAATAACCAAAAAAGAATTAACAAGGACGTTTTGGCGATCTTTTACTGCTGAATGGTCATGGAATTATGAACGACAAATGAACTTAGGTTATTCCTATTCTATGCGTCCTGCTTTAGATAAAATCTACAGCAATAACAAAGAAGAATTAACTGATGCTTATCAACGGCATTTAGAATTCTACAATATTACACCATGGTTGATTACTTTTCCTTTAGGAATTTCTATTGCCATGGAAGAACAAAATGCGACAGATAGTAATTTTGATAAAAGCTCTATTAATGACGTCAAAATAGCGTTAATGGGACCATTAAGTGGTTTAGGTGATTCATTTTTCTGGGGAACACTACGTGTCATAGCGACCGGAATAGGTACTTCTTTAGCACTTGAAGGTAATATTTTAGGTCCTCTTTTGTTTTTATTAATTTTCAATATTCCTGCAATGTTAACACGTTATTTTGGTTTATTAATCGGATATAACATTGGTGCATCGTTTATTGAAAAAGTTCAAAAGACTGGATTAATGGATAAATTATCCTATGGTGCATCAGTTTTGGGACTTTGTGTAGTTGGGGCTATGGTTGCTACCATGGTGACATTAAATATGCCATTAAAATTAGGTTCGGGAATTAATGCTTCATCTTTACAAGATATTTTTGATGGTGTTATACCGCAAATCTTACCTTTACTTTTTACACTATTTATCTTTGTGTTAGTCAAAAAAGGGATTAAAGCCCATTGGATTCTCTTATTTATTGCTGCTATTGGTATTTTGGGAGCTTGGAGTGGGTTATTAGGCTAGTAAGGAGAAAAAAATGAAAAGTATCGCAGATTATGTCGCATTAGAACCTGAATATTATCAAAATATTTTAGATAACTATCAAACATTATTTGGCAATACCATTGATTTAAGTAAAGTTAAACAACTTAACGCAATTGTTATATTTGCAACAGGTTCAAGTGCTAATGCCGCTTATGGTGCAAGGCCTTTAATGAGTAAATTATTAAAGGTGCCCGTCTATATTGAAGATCCATCAATGGCTGCTAACTATTTGTACTATAATGATCCCAATACCTTGTATTTTGCTATTTCACAAGGAGGAGAAAGTTATTCAACCATTTATTTGGTTGAACAGTTTGTTAATAATAATCAAACTATTTACACTCTTACTAGCAATCCGAAAAGTCCATTATATAAGGTAAGCAGCCATGTGTTATCTATGGGTATGCCTGTTGAAGAAATGCCTTATGTCAGTGTTGGTTATAGTGTGACTATCCTTGATTTAATGTTAATTACACTTGTAATTGGCACAAAAACAGAGCGTATAAACCAGAAACAGTTTGACGATTTGTTTGAACAAATGCGCAAAATTACACAATTGCTTCCACAAATTATTAAACAATCACAAGATTGGGTTAATAGATATCAAGATCTTTTTTATCATGCCCAAAGAGTCATTCTCATTGGTTATGGTGCAACTTATGGTGTAGCTAGGGAAGGCGAAACTAAATTTACAGAAACAGTACGAAATACGGCTTTTGGTAAAGAGCTGGAAGAGTATATGCATGGTCCATACCTAGGTCTACATACTGATGACTGTATTATTTTTATCGAACCACATGGGCGATTAGTACAAAGAGCGGAATCTTTAAAAGAATTTTTGAATCAATATGTTCCAAATGTTTTAACTATTTACGCTCAAAGTACAAGTAGCTTAAAAACAACAGATTTTTGCCTAAATATTGAATGTGATGAATTGTTAACTTCATTATTTATGACAGTGCCCATTCACTTGTTAAGTTATCAGGTATCACAGTTAAAAGGTCATAATCTTGAGAAATCAACATACCCAGAATTTGACCAAATAACTAAATCTAAAATTAAGAGGATTATAAAATGAGAAAATTTGATGAACAAAAAGAACTAGACAGCATGAATGGCGCATTAGCTCTACGTCCAAAAATCAATCAATTCATTGATCAAATCCACAAACGTGGTTATAGCAATGTTTGCTGGTTGGGTATTGGTGGTACTTATGCATCTTCAATGCAAGCAGTTGTACACATGAAAGAAAAATCAGCTATTGAAACCTTTATTCAACATGCTGCTGAATATCTAGTAACTGGTAATAAGAGAATTAATAAAGATACATTGGTTATTATTTCATCTGTTACGGGCTCAACCCAAGAGGTAGTTCAAGCTATCGATAAGATTCAAAAAGAAGTCGGTGCTACAGTTTTTGCTTTTTTAGATAAAGCTGATTCTCCATTAGGTAAAATGGCTGATCATGTTATCTCTTACCCAATGAATGAACAATTAAAATTCTTTATGGCTGCTGATCGTTTAATGTTTTTAGCTAATGAGTTTCCTGATTATGACGATTTTTATCAACAAATGGATCAAAATTTTGCAAAAAATATCGTCGCAGTGGCAAAAAAAGCTGATAAATTTGGACAAGAAGTTGCTGAAAAACATCATAATGATGCGATGCATTATTTTGTGGGAGCAGGGAATCAATGGGGGGCGACTTATTCACATGCAATGTGTTATTGGGAAGAACAACACTGGTTACGCTCAAAATCCATTGAATCAGCTGAATTTTTCCATGGTACATTAGAAGTTATCGATCGAGATACTGCAGTTACAGTTTATGTCGGCGAAGATACTCAGCGCCCGTTAAGCGAAAGGGTTGCGAAGTTTCTTCCTCAGATTTGTGGTAATTACACTATCATTGATACTAAAGATTACGAATTGCCAGGTATATCAGACAAATATCGTGGAAACCTTTCTCCATTTGTTTTTCGTGCTATTAATAATCGTATTGATGCATATGTTGAGCATTTAAATCGTCATCCAATGACAATTCGTCGCTACTATCGCTGTTTAGATTATTAATATGGAGAAGGGTGAATGATTTCGGTATTGGTGAGTACTCATGGGTTAACCGCTAAAAGTTTAATTGAAACAACAGAAATGATTTGTGGGAAACAAGCTCAATGTGAGGCAGTGCCTTTTCTAATGGGGCAATCTTTAGATGATTTTCAACAGCAGATTGAGCAGAAGTTAGAAAAGTTAACCCGTGACAGCTCTGATGTTTTATGTTTTGTTGATTTAAAAGGAGGGACACCGTTTAATACGTTGGTTAATTTGGTTTCTAAATATCCTCGATTAGAAGTCATAGCGGGTGTTAATATTCCAATGTTATTGACAACTTTTACATTAAGAACTGATGACGGAAATAAATTGAATGATTTGCTATCAGAAGTAATTGATGTATCGGTAAAAAGTATTGAACGATATAACATTGTTTCAATAATGGATAATAAAAGTCAGGATGAGGATTTCTGATTTCATCCTATATTTTGTGTATTTTCTATTTACAGGTGACAGTTAATTCTGTCACCAAATTCTATAATATGCCCTATAAATAATTTAACTATTAATAATGTTTACATCTTTGTCATATATCCATATGCGCTAAGTTAACAATCATTTGAATTTTATGATTAAGTTATTTATTTGAGTTCTTTTCAAGTTTTTTTATTCTTTTTCTTTCTTGTTTTTTTATTGCTCTTCTGTGTTTTTTATTATGTTCTTTATTATTTAATCGTTTTGTATTTTGTTCATCGTCACAATTATACATTTGATAATTTTCAATAATCATAGAAAATAAAATAATACTGACAAAACCTAAACCCAATAATAGGACGAGTGAAAATCCCGGGAGCTCACCTAATGTCTCTTTAAAAAAAGGAAGTACTATTTTGTATGATAAATAAAAGGGAATAAAACATCCGGCAAAACATATAAAATAGACAACTTTTTTACTTTGTTTGTGCCAACACGCACGAAGAAGTATTCCAACTAAGAAAAGTGTTAGAGACATATAAGCTGTTATAAATAAGTCGGCTAATAACCTGATCATTTGAAAAAATGAAATAGATAAAATTAATCAACATTTTAACATAATAAATAAAATTATTCAGAAAAAGTATTTGGTACAGATGATGATTTGTTTTTTGTTTGTTATTGTCGTTGTTTTGTCTTTCAATATATAACACCACGTTATTATTTACTTTTATGTAAAAATAATTCTTATCTTACTTGTTTTATGGTGATATTTTGTTTTAATAGATAAAAATATTGCTTTATATAACCTCTACTTATTGGAAATAAATTATGAAAAATGTTGGTTTTGTCGGTTGGCGTGGAATGGTGGGCTCTGTGCTTATGCAACGTATGGTTGAAGAGCATGATTTTGATTATATCAATCCTATTTTCTTTTCTACCTCTCAAGCAGGTCAAGCAGCTCCTACTTTTGGCAGTAAAACAGGCACATTACAAAGTGCAGATAATATTGATGCATTAAAAGCTTTAGATATTATTGTTACTTGCCAAGGTGGGGATTATACCTCCGAGATTTATTCAAAACTACGTGCAACGGGCTGGAAAGGTTATTGGATTGATGCGGCATCAACATTACGTATGGAAGATGATGCAATCATTGTGCTCGATCCTGTGAACAAAGCTAACATTCATGCTGCTTTAGATAAAGGTATTAAAACTTTTGTTGGTGGTAACTGTACTGTGAGCTTAATGTTAATGTCTCTTGGTGGTTTATTTGCTGAAAACCTTGTTGATTGGGTTTCGGTTTCAACTTATCAAGCTGCTTCAGGTGGTGGTGCGCGCCATATGCGTGAACTGCTTACTCAAATGGGGATGCTAAATGCTGAGGTTGCCAAAGAGTTACAAAATCCGCATTCTTCTATTTTAGATATTGAGAGAAAAGTGACCCAAAAAATGCGTGATGGTAGCTTACCAACCGATAATTTTGGTGTACCGTTAGCAGGAAGTTTAATTCCTTGGATCGATAAGGCGCTTGATAATGGTCAAAGTAAAGAAGAGTGGAAAGGACAAGCCGAAACCAATAAAATTTTGGGAACAAGTCAGATTATTCCTGTTGATGGACTTTGTGTCCGTATTGGAGCTTTGCGTTGTCATAGTCAATCGTTTACGATTAAATTGAAAAAAGATATTGGTGTGCCAGAAATTGAAAAGCTTCTTGCTGCGCACAATGATTGGGTAAAAGTCGTTCCTAATGATCGCGAAATTTCAATGCGAGAATTAACTCCAGCAGCGGTTACAGGTACGTTAACTACACCTGTTGGGCGTTTACGTAAATTGAATATGGGTAAAGATTATCTTTCTGCTTTTACAGTGGGTGACCAATTATTATGGGGTGCGGCTGAACCATTACGAAGAATGTTACGCATTTTAGCATAAATTTAGCAATAAAATAGCAAAGTCCGATTGATTGGTCGGGCTTTATTTTTTATCACAATAGATTACTGTTGTGTATCATCTAACAATGTCATTAATAATGATCCATTAAATAAAGCTTGCTGTACTAGTGCAAAGGCTCCAATTGCCGATCTATCATTAAGTGATGAACAAGTAATGGTCAGATTTTTTCGTAAACCTTTTAAGCTTTGAGCATTTAATGCACTATTGACTGCATTTAATAGTATTTCTGGTGACTTAGTGATTTCACCTGCTAATACGATTCGTTGTGGATTGAAGATATTAACCATAATTGCAACTGCCCTGCCAAGGTTTTCACCAGCATCTTTGACTAGTTTTATAGCTAGCTCGTCTCCTTGATTAGCATATTGACAGATATGGTTAATATCACAGTGATCTGTTGTTAATTTTGACCTATAGCCTTGCTCAATCATCTGTTTCGCTCGGTTTTCAATGGCTTTATTGACTACGCGGTTTTCTAAACAACCAAAGTTACCACAATGGCAGCGTTCTCCTAATGCATCAACTTGGATGTGTCCAACTTCGCAAGCGCTTTGATTATGATTTGTCAGCAGTTGTTGATTAACAATAACGCCAGATCCTACACCACGGTGTACACGGATTAAAATGGAGTCATCAACATGTTGTGTTGACCCAAAATAACTTTCGGCTAATGCTAAACTTTGAATATCATTGCCTAAGAAAATAGATACATTGAATTGTTCTTGTAAGACTTTGGCTAAAGCCCACTCTTTCACTTGAATGTGTGGCGTATAACGAATAATGCCATTGACAGAATCAATTAAGCCAGGGAGCACAACGGATATTGCAACTAAATTTTTTATTTTTTTTCTATTTTCCTCAATGAATTCTTTAATCAATGTAATTAAATATTCTTGTACTTTTCGTTCGGTAAAATTGGTAAGTGAATATGTTTTTGACACGAGACATTTAGCCCCTAAGTCAAAAAGCTCAGTAGTTACATGAGAACGGCTTAATTGCACAGCAATGGCTTGGTAGTGTCCAAATTTAGCTTCAATTGAAACTGCAGGTCGTCCTCCCGTTGATTGCTGGGCATCGACTTCTTTAATTAATTTTTTTTTAAGAAGTTGGCGAGTTATTTTGGTAATACTTGCAGGCGCTAATTGACTAATTTCGGCCAATTGAATACGAGAAACCGGCGCTTGCTGAACAATCAAACGATAAATCATTGCATAATTTAGCTGTTTGATTAATTCAGCATTGCCAACTAAATTCAGATAATTAAATGTCATATATTACTCAATATTTTTCATTAATTATCTGATATTCTAGCGATTCATTTCTCCATTAACAACCGTTTTAACTACTGTAAAGTCGCGATTAAAGATAACAAGGTTTGCAATTTTACTTTCACTAATACTACCAAGATGTTTATCTACACCAATTGCTTTGGCAGGGTAAAGTGTCGCCATTCTTAACGCTTCATCTAACGCAATGCCTACATATTCAACAGCATTTTTTACTGCATCAATCATAGTTAATGCTGAACCACCAAGTGTGCCTTTTTCGTCCACACAGCGACCATTTTTATAATAAATGGTTTTACCTGCAAATATGCCAGATTCTAAATTAGAGCCAGCAAGCAGCATTGCATCGGTAATTAAGATTAAATGATCTTGTTTAATTTTGTGACTATTGCGAATATTTGCCCAGCTGACATGTTGACCATCAGCAATAATGCCCACATACACTTCAGGTTCATCATAAATTGCACCAACTACACCCGGTTCGCGTCCAGAAATATAAGGCATGGCATTAAATAGGTGCGTTCCTAAACGAATACCATCGTTAAATCCACGGCGACAGTCATCATAATGACCATTGGAATGACCAACTGATACATGAATCCCAGCATTAACCAGCTGTTTGATAAAATGACTGTCGACTCTTTCAGGGGCTAACGTGATAATTTTTATTACATCTGCATTTTCGCAAAGAAAATCAATCATCTCTTGTGAAGGCTGACGAATAATATTTTCGTCATGGATGCCTTTCTTTTCTGGACTAATATAGGGTCCCTCAAGATGCAAACCAAGTGCTTGATTGGTATGCGTGGCTAAATATTCACGCATCACTTTAACCGCCTTGATCATAAATTCATCAGTTGATGTAATTAAAGTTGGTAAATAACTCGTACATCCATAAGTTAGATTTGTTGCTTGCATTGCTTCTAATGTTTCAACACTTAGAGCATCAAGCGTTTCATTAAATTGCACCCCACCACAGCCATTGACTTGAATATCAATAAAGCCAGGTGCGACTATTGCACCTTGTAAATTTTCAATTTTGATATCTGGGGTTAATTCGTCTTGTTTACAGATTTTAGCAATTTTGCCGCCGTTGATAATAATGGCTTGATTTTCAAGAATTTCATAACCTGTATAAATACGACAATTTGTTAATGCGTACATTGATTTATCCTTTATAAAACGGTCACTTTAAGATTATCAGCTTCCATTTGTTTAAAATATTTTAGCGTTTTCACTTTAAGATCATCAGTACTTGGTTCATCACAAACAATGATTGAAGCTGGATGCATTTGTAGTGCGGACACTGTCCAAAGATGATTAACACTACCTTCAACACCAGCTTGTAACGCTAAGCTTTTGTTATGACCACAAACTAATAAAATGACTTCCTGAGCATCCATTAAAGTGGCAACACCTATAGTTAGCGCATGTTTTGGTACTTGATTAACATCATTATCAAAAAAGCGAGAATTGGCAATGCGTGTATCTTCAGTTAATGTTTTGATACGAGTACGAGAGCAAAGAGAAGATCCTGGTTCATTAAATGCAATATGTCCATCTTGACCAACACCACCTACAAAAATGTTGATTTTGCCATAAGCTTTGATCTTCGCTTCATATTGACGACATTCTTCATCAATATCAGGTGCGTTACCATTTAATATATGGATGTTGTTTTTATCAATATCAATATGATTAAAGAAATTTTCGTACATAAATGTGTGATAGCTTTGAGGGTGATCTTCAGGAAGGCCTACATATTCATCCATATTAAAAGTCACGACATTTTTAAAGCTAACATGGCCTGCTTTATACTGCTTAATCAGTTGTTGATACATAACTAACGGCGAGCTTCCTGTTGGTAAGCCTAGTAAAAATGGACGGTCTGCGGTTGGCTTAAATTGATTAATTTTATTAACAATACGTTGTGCTACCCAAGCGCCGACTTCTTGTGCATTTTCTAAAGGAATAAGTCTCATGTAATACCACCTCTTCTGATATAATTAAAATAGTTTCTTTTTTTTTTAAGTAAAATATGTTGACTATATTTTACTATATTAAAGGAATTAATCCAAAAAAATAGTGATAAAAATCACAAAAAATAAACAATTAATTTGCAAAGTAAAATAATATGATATGAAATATGAATAAAGTAGTTACTGGTACCTAAAAGTGTTTTTTATACTTTCTAGGTATAGTTTAATAATATATGAGGTTAACTTATGGGAATTTTAGCTTATTTGCAACGCATTGGGCGCTCACTGATGGTACCTGTGGCGGTATTGCCGGCTGCCGCAATACTTCTAGGGATTGGTCAGTGGGTTAGCCATATAGAGTGGGTTAGTCATGTAAACTTGTTTGGACTTATGGAATGGGATGCTAGTATTGTTGCTAAATTTTTAGTGACATCAGGTAGTGCTATTCTAAGTAATATGCCAATACTTTTTGCTATTGGTGTGGCTTATGGTATGTCTAAAGATAAAGATGGTGCAGCTGCACTTTCTGGTTTAGTGGGCTTTTTAATTATCACTACCTTATTATCACCTGAATCTATTGCATTTTTCCATGGAATAGATATAAAAACTGTTAAAGATTGGCAAAAACTAGTACCGCCAGCATTTAATAGTATCAACAATCAATTTATTGGCATTTTAGTTGGGATTATTTCAGCAGAGTTATACAATCGATTTAGTTCCATTGAGTTACATAAAGCATTAGCCTTTTTCAGCGGTAAACGCTTTGTCCCTATTATTGTCTCAGTTGTGATGTTACTTGTTTCAGTGCTTTTCTATTTTATTTGGCCTGTTGTTTATAGTGGCTTAGAATATTTTGGTCAACTAATCCAAGGATTAGGTTCTGTTGGCGCAGGTATTTATGGATTCTTCAATCGTTTACTTATTCCGGTTGGTTTACACCATGCTTTAAACTCAGTATTCTGGTTTGACGTGGCTGGTATCAACGATATTCCTTATTTCTTGGGCGGACAAAGCTCTATTGATACTGGTAAAGCTGTTGTAGGTATTACCGGTCGGTACCAAGCTGGATTCTTCCCTGTTATGATGTTTGGCCTGCCTGGTGCAGCATTAGCCATGTACCATACGGCTAAAAAAGGCAATAAAGAGAAAACTGCATCAATTATGTTTGCAGCCTCTATTGCTGCATTCTTTACTGGTATTACTGAGCCACTAGAATTTGCTTTTATGTTTGTAGCGCCGGTGCTTTATTTTATCCATGCGGTTTTAACAGGTATCTCATTATTTATTGCTGTGACTATGCAATGGATATGTGGATTTGGTTTTAGCGCAGGCCTAATAGATATGTTGCTTCAGTCAGGAAATCCACTAGCAGTACATTGGTCTATGCTAATTCTTCAGGGCTTAGTATTCTTTGTGGTCTACTATGTGGTATTTCGTTTTGTTATTGTTAAATTTAACCTTAAAACACCAGGTCGTGAAGATGAAGATACCACAGTTTCATCAACTCAACGTACTAATCAAAAACAAACAATTGGTGATATATCTAAACTTGCTGAACAATATTTAGCAGTTGTAGGTGGTAAAGAGAATCTAACCAACATTGACTCTTGTATTACACGATTACGTTTAGGTGTAAATGATTCAGAGTTGGTCAATGAACAAGACGCTAAAGCACTAGGTGCGATGGCAGTCATTAAATTAGGTAAAACTGGTGTGCAAATTATTGTTGGTACTCAGGCCGAAAAAATTGCCGATCAAATGAAGAAATTATTCTAGTTTAATAAAATAAAAACTAAATTAAATGAATTATAATCCACTTTATTTAAGCATAATAAAAATAGAGTGGATTATTTATTGGCTTTAAACTTACGAAATTCCATTAGTCTATCTATCAATGCGAAAATACATCTTTTACGAAAAATTGGTTATTTTTTTAAAAAACAAAAAATAAAAAATCAATAAAATCAATATGTTTTCTGAATTTTTTTTGTTTAAAAATCAAATCTATTGTTGTAGTGTAAGATTTGGTATTTCAATATAAAATTAAAATCGTAATATTACATCTTGAATGGTTAATAATTGAGTTAATAACTGATTATTAGTTAGTTTACTAGGGATATTACGAGGTAGCTGCATTAGGTTTCTTGATTTAAGTGAAGATTCACATATATACACATCATCAATATCATAAAGCTCAAGCATATTGAAAGTTGCAATATAATCGCGCATTAAAATTTGATCTGGTTGTTGATTAGGTAACAAATGAAATACGCCATCATCAACAAAAAAAACAGAAATATGGTTAATAGCTGAGGTGGCTAATGCGATATCAAGTGCTTCGCGACCTTTGGCAGTTCCATGAGGTGGTGAGCTAATAATAATTGCTAATTTTTTCATTTCAGTGATTTAATTCTAAAATTGAATGGTTCGATCTGTTGTCGCAATTGATTCGCTAAGCTCGCCAAGGCCTGTTAATTGAAAATGATCTGCAAGATTTTTTTTGATAACACCGCGTCGCTGTGCTGCTGCAACACAAACAGTTAAACTTAAGGAGTATGTTTTTGCTAATTTCTGCCATGCAGACACTAAATCAAACTCATCGCTGGCTGGATCGGTATAGCTGTTACCATTATAAACTCCATCTGAATAAAAAAAGATGTTTTTAATCGTATGGGGAGTGTTAGACAGTAAAACCTGTGCAAATTGATATGCACAATAAGCAGATTGGGTCCCATAAACAGGACCCATAACAATAAGCGTATAGCTTAATGAATCAAACAAGTGAGTCTGTTGATTATTATTCTGATTGCTCAGGTTTTGACTCTGACGTTGGTTCTTCATTTGTATCATTTTTATTATTATCAATACCAAGTAATTCAACTTCAAAGACTAATGTTGATGCTGGTTGGATTCCTGCCTTACCTTCTTGACCAGGAATGTTTTGATCGCCATAAGCTAGATCTGGTGGTACAACAAGTTTAATTTTACCACCAACACCAACTAGTTGGATGCCTTCAATCCAGCCTTTTATCACACCATTAAGAGGAAATTTAGCTGGTTCACTACGATCATAAGAACTGTCAAATTTACGTCCATCAGTTAAGGTACCTGTATAATGAACGATAACGGTATCATCGGCAGTCGGATGATGGTCTGAACCATTTTCCAAAATTTGATAAAGCAATCCAGATTTAGTTTTTTTAACACCATCTTTTTTAGCAAATTCTTCACGGAATTTGTCACCGGCAGCTGTATTTTCGGTTTTTTGTTTTTCAAAACGCGCTTGGCTTTCTTCTTGAATTCGTTTACCAAACGCTTCTAAGATAGTTTTAACTTCATCTTTACTTAGTTGTGATGCACCACTGAATGTTTCATTAAAACCACCAATTAAATACTTTTGATCTGGTTTAATTTCATTTTGTTCTAAATTTGTTTTCATGTATGTTGCAAATGATGAACCTAATGCATATGCTTCTTTCTGTGCATCTGTTGAAATTGTTATTTTATCTGTTTTTTTATCACAGCCAGCTAATGCCAATACAATTGCGCTACTTACTAAGGTCATTTTAATCAATGATTTCATTCTACTTCTCCAAGTTAGAAATTCTTTTAGATTGTTAATTCGACTATTATATATTATTTAACAAAAGATAATATAGTGTTTACCAATCATTTATTTAATAATTTATATTCTGTGCTGATAATAAAATTGGATAAGTAATATTTTGTACTTTAAATCATCCTTGAGTGAAAGAGGCTTCATCAGTTATAATGTATAAAATTTATAGCAAATAATGTATAAGGATAGCTATTTTGACTACCGAACTTAATGCCCTTGATATTGAAGAAATTATCAGTTTATTACCTCATCGTTATCCATTTTTAATGGTTGATCGCGTACTTAGTTACGAAAAAGGTAAAACATTAAAAGCGATAAAAAATGTTACTGTAAATGAACCATTCTTTCAGGGACACTTCCCTAATAAACCGATTTTCCCTGGTGTATTAATTTTAGAAGCTATGGCACAAGCTACAGGAATTTTGGCATTTAAAAGCATTGAAGAGTTATCTCCAGGGCAACTTTATTACTTCGCTTCAATTGACAAAGCACGTTTTAAACGTCCTGTTGTACCAGGTGATCAACTTGTGTTGGATGTTGAATATATTAAAGAGCGTCGTGGCATTGCGCTATTCCATGGTGTTGCAACCGTTGATGGCAAGTTAGTTTGCGAAGCTGAAATGATGTGTGCTCGTAAATAACATTTGGTATTTTACATATTCCAAATTGTTTTAAGGAAATACTATGGCAACAGAAATACACCCAAGTTCAGTCATTGAAAAAGGTGCTAAAATCGGCGATAACGTCAAAATTGGGCCTTTTTGTTTTATTGGTGCAAATGTTGAAATTGGTGACGGAACATTTTTAAAATCACACGTTGTCGTCAATGGTCACACTAAAATTGGTAAAGATAACCAAATTTATCAATTTGTCTCAATTGGTGAAGTAAACCAAGATTTAAAATATCGTGGAGAGCCAACGCGTACCGAAATTGGCGATCGCAATATGATTCGCGAAAGCGTTACTATTCACCGTGGTACGGTTCAAGGTGGTGAGTTAACTCGTGTCGGTAGTGATAATTTATTGATGATTAATGCCCACGTTGCGCACGATTGTTATATTGGTAATCACTGTATTTTAGCAAATAACGCCACCTTAGGTGGACATGTTCAATTAGACGATTATGTCATTGTTGGTGGCATGACAGCTGTTCATCAATTTTGTGTGATTGGATCGCATGTTATGATTGGCGGTTGTTCTGGCGTTGCGCAAGACGTTCCTCCTTATGTTATTGCCCAAGGTAATCATGCAACTCCTCATGGCGTAAATTATGAAGGCTTAAAGCGCAGAGGCTTTAGCAAAGATGCCTTACAGGCGATTCGCAATAGCTACAAAGTCCTTTATCGAAATGGCTTAACGTTGGACGAAGCTAAATCTGAAATTGCAACCATTGCCGAACAATATCCTGAAGCCCAACTCTTTGTTGACTTTTTTGCCCGTTCAACGCGTGGCATTATCCGTTAATGACCAACAAACCATTAACCATTGCCTTAGTCGCTGGAGAAACTTCTGGTGATATTCTTGGCTCGGGATTGATTCGTGCGCTAAAAAATCATCATCCCAACATTGAATTTGTTGGTATAGCAGGTCCTAAAATGCAAGCTGAAGGTTGTAAGGCTTGGTATGAAATGGATGAATTATCGGTTATGGGCATTGTTGAAGTATTGGGGCGATTACGTCGTATTTTATCTATTCGCCGAGATATCAATAAACGTCTTATTGAACTTAATCCCGATATATTTATTGGTATTGACGCACCTGATTTCAATCTTTCCCTAGAAGGTAAATTAAAACAAGCCGGTATTAAAACGATTCATTACGTTAGCCCCTCCGTTTGGGCTTGGAAGCAAAAACGAGTTTTCAAAATTAAACGTAATACCAATCTTATTTTGGCTTTTTTACCGTTTGAAAAAACTTTTTATGATAAATTTGATGTACCTTGCCGCTTTATTGGTCATAAGATGGCTGATGATATTCCAGTTAATCCAGATAAAATGGCTATTCGTCAACAATTAGATGTGCCACTAAATTGCCGTTGTTTAGCTTTATTACCCGGTAGTCGCCATGCAGAAGTGACATTATTATCGACTCCTTTTTTAGAAGCTGCGCAATTATTACGTCAACGTTATCCTGACTTACATATTGTTGTACCATTAGTGAATGAAAAAAGACGAAAAGAGTTTGAACAGATTAAAGCCGAAGTTGCACCAAAACTAGACATACAATTATTAGATGGCCATGCCCGTGAAGCAATGATTGCTAGCGATGCGGCAATTTTAGCCTCTGGTACTGTGGCTCTAGAATGTATGTTAGCCAAATGTCCTATGGTTGTTGGTTATAAAATGAAACCTTTCACATTTTGGCTCGCTAAAAAATTAATTAAAACTCCTTATGTCTCTTTACCTAACATTTTAGCTGGTAAAGCCCTGGTTCCAGAGTTATTACAGCAAGATTGCACTCCTGAAAATATCGCGAATCACATTATTCCTTTGTTAGAGGGGGATAATACTGAGCTAAAACAGACATTTTTATCTTTGCATAAACAAATCCGTTGTAATGCCGATGAGCAAGCGGCTAAAGCAGTGCTTGATGTATTAGAGGATGCACATTGTTGTTAGAATTTACCTATCCTGATGCCACATTAATTGCTGGTGTCGATGAAGTCGGACGCGGTCCACTTTGTGGTGATGTTGTTACTGCTGCCGTCATTTTAGATCCAAACAAGCCAATTAAAGGCTTAACTGACTCTAAAAAATTGACTGAAAAAAAGCGCGAACAACTGTTTGACATAATCCAACAAGATGCTTTAGCGTGGAATATTGCCCGAGCTTCAGTGGATGAAATCGATAAATTAAATATATTACATGCCACTATGCTAGCAATGCAGCGTGCTGTATCTGGATTAACTATTAAACCTAATTTTGTATTAGTTGATGGTAATCGTTGTCCTGATTTTGGTATTCAAACTCAAGCAGTCATTAAGGGAGATTTATTGGTAGCAGAGATTAGTGCTGCTTCAATTTTGGCTAAAGTTACACGTGATCGTGAGATGGTTGAGCTTGATAAGTTGTATCCACAATATGGCCTTGCTAAGCATAAAGGTTATCCAACTAAAGCGCATTTAGCGGCAATAAAAGAACATGGTATTAATCATTTATATCGTAAAAGTTTTTCACCAGTTAAGAGTTTAGCATTATTTTAATTCACCATTGTTTGTCAACCGTTATCAGCAAGGGGGAATTAAAAATAGAAACTGGTGAAATAACCGTTTCTTGATAAGGAATTTTGTTTCCATAACGTTCTTTTAGTTTTTGCTTCACGGCAGGTGATGAAAGATTAAAATCTTTGATAGTTTGTAATTGACCAATTTTCAATTTAAGTGCTTTATCATAAATTTTCCAGATTAACTCAGAACAATAGATATAATTATTGTCCCAACCAAACCAGATATCATAAGGTTTGCCTTCAAAACTACTTGCGACTCGCTTTAATTTAGCAATTTCGTTATTGGATAAATCGTGATTTTTTAAACGTTTTATGATGTATTTTTTATTTTTACCACGCGCAATCCAACTATTTAGCGGGGTATAAATTACTTTATTAGCAGCTTCAAAAACATATGGTTTGCCATTTTTAATGAAAATAATTCCCATATGACTGTATGGAGAGTTTGTAGCTTGTTCAACTGCCAAGCTTTGTCTTGATTGTGAGGATTGAAAAATAATATCACCATCTTGAGGTTTATAACTAGCAATACTAATAAAGCTAACTAAAGACAGCATAAACAATATAATAAAACGCATTAAATTTACCTTTGCCTGTAAATAATGCTATAAATTATAAAATAAAATAGCTACTTATAAAATAGTGTTTTGTAAGTAGCTATCTAAATGGGAAATTAGTCTTGATGAGTAAAGATAGAAGCAAATTTATTTTTATACATCTCTTTACTAGCTTTAACAAATCGAATTGTTTTGAAAATACCTAATAAGCTTGCTTGATGCATACGATACAACAGGCGATGAATAGTTAAAGCAAAAAATCCTTTAACATTCATTTCTCGTTTGCCTGCAATTTTAACCACACCTTGTGCTGTATCATGTAGAGAAATAATCGTTCCATTATCAGTATAATTAAACGATTTCAATGATTTATTATTCAATATGTTAACAATATTTTCATAACAGATTTTTGCCATCTGATGTGCAGCTTGCGCCGTAGCAGGAGCGGCTCGTCCGCTGTCTTGCATTGCGTAAGCACAATCACCAATAACAAAAATATCATCATCGCGCGTTGTTTGTAGTGTCGGTTTAACTACAAGTTGATTAGAACGGCTTGATTCTAAACCAGCAATGTCTTTTAGATAGTCAGGCGCTTTTACACCCGCAGTCCAGATCATAATATCAGCGTTGATGGTATCGCCTTCTTTTGGATAAAAGCCATCACTTTCCGCTTTAGTTATCATGGTTTTTGTTAACACATTAATACCACGTTTTTGTAATGTTTCGGTAATATCTAATGCTGTTTTTTCAGGTAACGCAGGTAAAATACGATCAGTTGCTTCAATAACCGATACATCTAGCAAATCAGAACACATTTTATTGCGTCCACAAGCACCAAATGTTTCAACCATATGAGGTAATTCTGAGGCTAATTCAACACCAGTTGCGCCACCACCAACAATAGCGATACGAATTTTATCTTCAGTTGTTGCTTCATCTTCATCAATAATAGAACAAAAACTAGAGAATTTTGCAATAAGTGTTTCACGTAAACGAATAGCGGCATTTTGATCATCTAAAAAGATACAATGTTCTTTAACACCTGGCGTACCAAAATCGTTTGAAGTACTGCCTATTGCCATAACTAAAATATCATATGGAATAGAAACAGATTCGTGATTTAAATTTTCAATAATAATTTGTTTTTCTTCACGATTAAGATTAGTAAACGTACCTTGATTAAATTGGAAATTGTGTTGTTGCCCTTGTTTTGCATAGTCAATTCTATCAGCTTGTTCGTTCAAAATACCAGTGGCAACTTCATGTAATAAAGGTTTCCATAGGTGATAACTATTTTTATCAATCAGTGTAATTTCAGCTTGGTTGCCTTTTCCTAGTTTATCGCCAAGGTCTGTAGCTAGTTCTAAACCCCCAGCTCCACCACCAATAATTATTATTTTTTTCATAAATTTCAAACCTTATCGTAATCAACTAAAAATATCATACTAAATAAGTAGGTTTTTATCTATTTCTTTTAACGAATATCATTTATAAACAAAACCTATTAAATTGATGTTTTGTTATTATTAAAATATATTTAAAACTCAAATGGAGTATAGTTGTATTTATTATTGATCGTGTTGATATATTCTTTTTTTTTAATAAAAATTTTTCTTTATTCATTAAAATAAAGCACTTTTCGTATAATTTGTAATACAGTAATCGTTACAATTTATAAATGTGAGATCTATAATGCATACCATCATCCTAATTGTTTAGGCCATATCTAATCATTATCACTCCATGCAAAATTTATGAATAAAAAAATTTTTATTATTATTGTGTTAATTGTTATTTTAATTTCAATGACAATTCTAATTCGATCACATAATAGCCAGCTTATATTACAAGGCGAGGTTGATGCACCTAATGTTAGTATTTCGTCAAAAGCGAAAGGGCGTGTGCAGGTAATACACGTCAATCGCGGTGATGATGTAAAACCAAGCGATATATTAATAACGCTTGATAGTCCAGAGCTATTAGCACAAGTCAAAGCGGCACAAGCGGCTTGCGACCAAGCACGAGCTCAAGTTGCACTTTCTGAACATGGAACACGTGAAGAAAGCATTCGCTATTATGAAGCGTTACTTCAACAAGCTAAAGTTGCTTATGATAATGCATCCAAAGAATATGATCGTAACAAAGTGATTTCGGCCAAAGGTTATGTTTCTCAATCGATTTTAGATAATGCATTAAAAACGCGTGATGCAGCCTTTCAACAAGTTCAGTCAGCACAAGCGA
This sequence comes from Gilliamella sp. X-23, assembly GCF_057063545.1. Taxonomy (NCBI): domain Bacteria; kingdom Pseudomonadati; phylum Pseudomonadota; class Gammaproteobacteria; order Orbales; family Orbaceae; genus Gilliamella; species Gilliamella sp. X-23. The sequence continues at coordinate 39,651 of NZ_JBXSQG010000012.1, read as the reverse complement.
ATTTAGATCAAGCCAAAAATGGTGATCGTATTGAACAACGTGAAATTTATGATGCTAAATTAAAAGAGGCTGAAGAGCAGCTTAAACAATTACAAATTCAATACGATGATTTACAAGTAAAAGCCCCTGTTGACGGTGAGGTTGGTTCAATACCAGCCGAAGTTGGCGAGTTATTTAATGCCAATAGTCCATTATTGACTGTAATTCAACTACCAAAAGCGTACTTTATATTTAATCTTCGTGAAAATATTATGCCTAATATTCATAAAGGCGATCATGTTAAGCTTGAAGTCCCAGCTCTTGGTAATAAAGAAGTTGAGGCTGAAGTTCGTTATATTGCACCCATGGGTGATTATGCAACAAAACGTGCAACACGAGCCACTGGTGATTTTGATTTAAAAACCTTTGAAGTTAGACTTTATCCAACAACTCCTATTGCCGGTTTACGTGCAGGTATGAGCACACTATGGAAATTAGACAACTAGTTTGGGATTTTTGGCACCGCTTCAAAGAAGCGTTTAACGCTGAAATACCTGCGATATTTAAGCGGTTTACTTTCCATTGGTTAATGTGGATCTTACCGCTAATTATTTTTATATTAATCAGTAGTATCTTTTATCGTGGTGTACTTTTTGATCTACCTGTTGGCTATATCGATAATGATAAAAGTGTTTTATCGCGTGAAATCGTGCGCGATCTTAATGCTGGAGCACATGCCAATCTGGTCAATTATGATAGCCAGCTTGCTGAGGCTGAACGTGATTTGCAAAAAGCAAAAATTTATGCCATTTTTTATATTCCACCGAATTTTGAAGCAGATGTATTAGCCGGTCGGCAGCCAACCCCAATGCTATATTATAACGCGTTATATTATAGTGCTGGGCTATATTCTATTATGGATTATTCTGGCCTAATTGCGGCATTAAATACCCAATACCGTAGCACAATGGCAACTAGTATTGGGATACCAGTACCTAAGCTTGCAAAAGTAAACTTTAATTATGATGGATTGTTTAATGCCAGTGGTAATTCAATGTACTTTCAACAATTTTCGGCTGTCGTGCATCTACTACAACTGTTTGTTGTCACAACAACGATTCATCTATTAGCACAATTACCAAAGCGGACTCGCCCTAATTATCCATTTGTTTTAGGGAAATTAGCGCCTTATACCATTTGGTTTACTATGTTGCTTATTTTCGAAATTGCGATGCTTGTTCTGTTTTCTCATGCTCGTGTATCCGGTTCGCCTTTTGCCATGGTGACGGTGGTATTTTTCTATGTGATTGCCGCTCAAAGTATTGGTATTTTTCTATACACTTTTACTAAAACCCCTATTGATGCTTATACTTATATAGGTATTTTAGTTGGACTTGCGTTAACTTATTCTGGTGTTGTTGTACCTGAATTATCTATGCCTTGGATTGCAAGGTTTATTTCATCACTAGAACCATTAACTTATGCTCTTAATAAGCTGTTCGATCTGTTTTTACGTCACTCTAGTTATCTTTCAGTGTTAAAAACCTGTGTTATTTTAATGGTCTACCCAATAATTATTACCGTGTTAGTGAGAAAACGTCTAGTAAGACGACTACATTCACAGTAAGAGGAAACACCAAGATGCTTAAAATATTTTGGTCTTCATTTATAAAAATATTTTTGCTTTTATTAGTTAGACCAATGTGGTTGTTGCTACTATTGTCTGTCTCATTGATGAGTTTAGTTTATAGTAATGGCACTATTACCAGTTTGCCGGTTGCGATAATCGATCAAGATCATACGCCAACCAGCCGAAGTTTAATTCGTTCTTTAAATACCAGTTCAAAAATAGAGACCATTATATATGAGAGCTCTCTGCAAGCTTATGATGATATTAATAATCACCGACTTTTTGCGGTATTTACGATTCCAAGAGATTTTGAAAAACGGTTATTAAATGGCGAAGAAGTGACAATACCTGCATATGGCGATGCTTCAAGTCGTTTAGCTAATGGTTTAATACAAGTCGATATAAAAGGGATCTATCAACAGATATTAACTCAATATAATACTCGAATAATGCGTAATAGTGGGTTTTCAGATAAACAGATCAATATTATTTTATCGCCAATAAATGGTCAAACAGAACCACTTTATAATCCAGGTGTCAGTTTTGCCGCTATTACCTTTCCGGGTTTATTAGTAATGTTATTGCAACATTCATTTTTAATTGCCTCAACACGTACTAATATTACATTAAACTCGTTACCGCAAGGTAAACCACCAAAAATTGTCATATTGGGTAGCTTGTGTGGTCTTATACCGGTATGGTTATTTTTATCCATTGTACTGTTTGGTTTGTGGCCTTGGGTACTTGGTTATCGACAGCTTGCAAATATACCTGAAATTCTAATTATGACATTCCCATTGTTACTTGGTGTTTTAGGATTAAGTAAATTACTGACAGAATGTTTACGTAAAACTGAAATGATTTATCTCACACTTGCATTTTTGACAACACCAGTATTTTATTTATCAGGTACAATTTGGCCACTTGATGCCATGCCATTTGGGGTACAAATTGTTTCCAAAATGTTACCATCAACTTGGGCAACCAATATGATTGCAGGTGTAAACCAAATGGGCTTAGGCTTACTTGATAATTTATTCAATGTTTTTATGATTTTATTGTTGGGGATCATATATGGTTCACTTGGTTTTTTTATTGCAGCATTGAGGGAAGGTCGAGTAAGACGATTCTTAAAGAGCTATCGAACGTAAAACTAGAAAAGTAACATAATAAGTAAAACATGATTAACGTTTAAAATGCAAAAATAATATAGTGTCTTATATGTGAAGACTTAATTTTGCCAATCAACTTTATGGCTATATTTGGAAAGTGGTTTATTTATACCAACATTACCACTATTTAACAAACATATTGATTCGGTTTTACAATTTAATTAACACAAAGACGGGATACTTTTTTATTACTATGGTCAAACTTGCTTTATTGACTAATTTACTTTATTGTTTGAGTATTATTTTGAGCTAGCTCACGTTTATTTAAATTTAATATCGTTTTACTCAATGTTAGCGTTATACTAAATTTAATTAAAAATGACAGCAAAAGGAGAGTAGGTGATGGAGTTTGATACTTCAATTCTTTGCGATTATTACCCTGAAGATGTTAACGTAGTTGAACCAATATTTAGTAATTTTGGTGGTGTGACATCATTTTCAGGTCAAGCTGTAACAGTTAAGTGTTTTGAAGATAACGGGTTACTATACGAAATTTTACAATCAGATGGCTCAGGTAAAATTTTAGTGATTGATGGTGGAGGTTCTGTTCGTCGTGCATTAATTGATGCTGAACTGATTGATATCGCAATTCAAAATCAATGGGCAGGCATTATTGTTTATGGTGCAGTTCGCCAAGTTGATTATTTGGCAGAAGCTGACATTGGCATTCAAGCACTTGCAGCCATCCCAGTTGGAGCCGAAGATCAAGGTGTTGGTGAAATCGATATTCGTGTGAATTTTGGTGGGGTGACCTTCTTTTCTGGCGATTTTATCTATGCTGACAACACAGGTATTATCTTATCTGAAATTGCACTTGAAATTGAAGATAAATAAAAATAGGCATACCGCCGATAAGTATCGGCGGATTCTATTGATAAATAAATTATTTTCTAAAATTTTTAACAAAATAAGTCTATTTTTAAAGCGTTCGATTACGAATATAACCACCAGTCACCGTTTTAATTAACCCTTTTAATTCCATATCTAATAATTTGGTCGTCACTTCTGAAATTGACATATTGATTTGCTGAGCAATCATATCAATCGGAATAGGTTGATGATGAATCACTGCAAAAATTTCAGGATATAAAATAGAATTATTTTGTTCTTCTTTTAGTTGATTATACGAGTTATTGGCAACTGATAAATAACTACAATAATGCTCTAAAATATCAGCCGGTTTAGAAACTAAATAGGCGCCTTGTTTAATTAAATAGTGTGTTCCACTACAGTTTTCATTATTAATGTCACCCGGTAAAGCAAATACATCGCGATTTTGCTCAAGTGCATAGCGCGCAGTAATTAACGAGCCGCTTTTTTCTGAAGCTTCAACCACAAAGGTACCTAAACTTAATCCACTAATAATTCGATTTCGACGAGGGAAATAGACTGATCTAGCCTTTTCAAATGGCAAAAATTCGGACACAATTGCACCATTTTGCGCCAAAATATCATTTGCTAAGTTTAAATTTGATCTTGGTGCAATCTTTGCTAAACCACTACCTAACACCGCAATTGTATGACCCGACACCTCAAGTGCACCACGATGACAAATTGCATCTAACCCCAGCGCCAAACCACTGGTTATGGTTAAACCATTAATAGCCAATTCACCTGCGAAATATCGCCCCCATTGAGCTCCATATTCACTAAATTCACGGCTTCCAACCATAGCCAGTTGAGGAGAATGTAATAACTGTCGATTACCTAAAACAAACAGTAACAAAGGCGGAGAGCAGATTTGTTTGAGTAACAACGGATAATCACTATCACAATAGGCAATAAGATGTTTTTGTGAGCTGGGAGAATCTAACCATTCAAGTATTGGTTCAAAATGAAGATATGAAGTTTCATAAAAACGCGCTAATTGAACATCTAATAAGCCCAGCTTATCTAACAAAAAAGGCACATTTTGTATTTTATCAGGTAAATCATTTGCAAAAAGTTGTCCAATTTTTTTAAAAATAGCTTGTTTGCCATGTCCAAGCATTGAAATTCGTAATAAGAACTCATATTTACTCATCATAACTTTTTGCACTCATTTTAAATAATTTAACTATCTTGAATTGATAAGATAAATACTAGCAATAGCCAACAAGGACTATTCATCAGTATGATAAATGTTTACAATGAGCAATTGATTGAATAAACCCGAAATTTGAGGAGTAGATCGAATAATTTATGGCTATTTTACCGGTATTACGTTTTCCTGATGAGCGGCTTCGCAAAGTTGCTAAACCTGTTACCCAGTTCACCCCTGAGTTACAAACGATCATTGATAATATGATCGAAACCATGTACGACGAAAACGGTATTGGGCTTGCTGCAACCCAAGTGGATGTGCATGAGCAAATTATTGTGATTGATGTATCAGAAGATAAAAGTCAAGTTTATGTGATTATCAATCCAGAAGTCATTAGTCAAGAAGGTGAAACCGGTATAGAAGAAGGTTGCCTATCAGTACCTGATTGTCGAGGTTTTGTACCGAGGGCTGAAAAAATCAAAATCAAAGCGCTTGATCGTCATGGTAATCCTTATGAAATTGACGCCGACGAGCTATTAGCTATCTGTATTCAGCACGAAATGGATCACTTAAAAGGTAAACTCTTTGTTGATTATCTTTCACCATTAAAACGTCAACGAATCGAGCAAAAAATGAAAAAGCTTACCCGCGAAGAGCAACGGAATAAATAAACTTAACCGCCAAAGTGGTTGGCGGTTACCTGATTTAAACTAAATTATTTAGCAACAATGACCATCGCAGGACGAATTAAACGACCATTTAAGGTATAACCTTTTTGAATCGTATTAACAATTTGGCCTGATTGATGTTCTGGTGATTCAACCATGCTTATCGCTTGATGTACATCGGGATTTAATTGTGAATCTTCGGTATTAATCACTTCAATACCAAATTTTTTGACCGTATCTAAGAATGATTTTAATGTCAATTCTAACCCTTCAACAGTGGCTTTATGTTCAGGATTAGCTTTGTCTGTTGATTCTAAAGCGCGTTCTAGATTATCGATAACCGGTAATAATTCATTAGAGAATTTTTCTAGTGCAAATTTTCGTGCTTTATCAACATCTTGCTCAACACGTTTACGAACATTATCAATTTCAGCCCGTGCACGAATCATAGCTTCGCTTTCATTTTTTTTCGCCAATTGTAAGGCTTGCTCAAGCTCTGCAATGCGTGCATCTTTTGCGCTTAATTGTTCTTCAAGATTTGGCTGTGACGCTACTTCTTGTTCGATGGTATCTTCTGCTGGTGTGTCAATGCTAGTTTCATTTTCTGACGTATTTTTATCTTGTTCTGTCATAAGGTACTCCAAATAATGTAGTCGAAAACTTAGTGAATAACGGTTATTATGGGGACAATTTTTATGATTACAAGCTTATCAGTACATTGATATGTAATTTTTTGACCTGTCACGAAAAAATACATAGTGTTTATATAACAAATTACAAGGATATTTTATGCAAACACCATTTAAATGCATTGGTCTAATTGGACTTCCGCGTAAGTTAGAAGCAATTGAAACCCATCAAGTGCTTTATGATTGGCTTGTTAATCTTGGTATTCGTGTGTTAGTGGAAGATCGCTTGGCGGAGCACATCCAATTCCCCGTTAGCCATTACGCCTCGTTAGAAACAATTGGCCAGCAAGCTGACCTAGCCATTGTTGTAGGCGGGGATGGCAATATGTTACGTTCCGCGCGTTATTTATCACCATATAAAATCAAAGTGATCGGTGTTAATCGTGGCAATTTAGGTTTTTTAACCGACATATCACACGAACAAGTGATTGAACAATTAAGCCCTGTGATTGCCGGCAAATATGACGATGACCCTCGTTTTTTACTCGAAGTTTCTATTTATGACAAAGGCAATTTAATTAATTCGAGTTTTGCCGTAAACGAAATTGTTGTGACCCCAAATACGGTTGCCCACATGATTGACTATGATGTGTACATTAATGAACGCAATGCGTTTTCACAGCGAGCTGATGGGCTGATTATTGCAACACCGACAGGCTCTACCGCTTATTCACTATCGGCGGGTGGGCCAATTTTAGCACCTCATTTAGACGCATTAATTATTACACCAATGTTTCCGCATTCATTAGCTGTCAGACCATTGGTCATCAAGGGCGATGTGCCTATTCATCTTAAATTTCCAACGACAGCACTTGATTTAAATATCGCTTGTGATAGCCAAATTATTTTACCGGTCAAACCAACACAAGATGTGATTATTCGTCGATCTTCGTATGAATTTAATTTGATTCATACCAAAGATTATGATTACTTTAATAATCTTTCAACCAAATTAGGTTGGTCACAAAAGATGTTTTAGTTTTTTGTCGAAACTTTCAGGAAAGTATTCGTTTTAGTATAAAATTTCATTTTAAATAATCAATGTTGTGGCATAAACGGTGAATGATGAAAAGATAGCTGCAATCACATCATCTACCATAATGCCAAATCCACCGGGTACACGTTTATCAAACCAGCGAATTGGCCAAGGTTTTGCCATGTCAAACACTCTAAATGCCACGAAAGCTATGGCAACCCAACTAACTGAAAGTTGCGGAATAAAAAATAGGGTGATCCACATGCCGACAAATTCATCCCAAACGATATGCCCTGAATCGTGAGTATGTGTATCATCCGAGGTTTTTTGACAAATAAAACAACCAAAAATAAAAGTCACTAAAATAAATATCCAGTATAAAGCTGGCTGTAAACCATAAAACAAAAGCCATAAGGGGATAGCCATTAATGAACCCATGGTACCCGGCATAATCGGTGACATGCCGCTACCTAATCCAACTGCTAAAAAATGAATGGGATTAGTCAGTTTTAGGTATTTTTTAAAATCTGTATTGCGCTCTTGTTTGGTCATGATTCAATATTCTTTTAGATAAAATTATGCCGACATTACGTCGGCAAAAAGAAAGGTGCTTATTTTAACAAAACACCTTTGTATTGATTATGACAATATTATTCGTCTTTGGTTAATGTTGCAACCATTACCGCTTTAATGGTATGTAACCTGTTTTCAGCTTCGTCAAATACAATACTATGCTCAGACTCAAATACGCTATCTGTTACCTCAAGCCCATTGGTTAAGCCATATTGTGCTGCCATTTGTTTACCCATTGTCGTATTCATATCATGAAAAGCTGGCAAGCAGTGCATAAATTTGACATTTGGATTATTGGTAAGTTTGATTACATTGTCATTCACTTGATAAGGCGTTAATAATTTAACTCGCTCATCCCAAACTTCCTTAGGCTCACCCATTGATACCCATACATCAGTATATAAAAAGTCGACGTCTTTAACGCCCAAAATCACATCTTCAGTTAAGATAATTTTTGCACCTGTTATTTTGGCAATATCTTGGCACTTTTGCACAAGTTCGGCTTCCGGCTGACAAGCTTTTGGTGCAACTAATCGAATTTCCATCCCCATTAAAGCTGCACCTTCCATTAATGAATTTCCCATATTATTCCGAGCATCGCCTAAATAGGCAAATTTAATTCTGCTTAATGGGCGATCTCCTATATGCTCTTTCATTGTCATAAAATCGGCTAATATTTGGGTTGGATGTGCTTCGGTCGTTAAGCCATTCCAGACTGGCACACCTGCATATTTTGCTAACGTTTCAACAATTTCTTGACCATAACCACGATATTCAATTCCATCATACATTCGACCTAGCACGCGCGCGGTATCTGCAATTGATTCTTTATGTCCAATTTGGCTACCACTAGGTCCTAAATAAGTGACATTCGCACCTTGATCAAATGCACCAACCTCGAAAGCACAACGAGTACGGGTAGAGTCTTTCTCAAAAATTAACGCGATATTTTTACCTATCAAATGTTGTTGTTCTTGCCCTTGTTGTTTGGCTTGTTTTAATTCAATGGCAAGATTAATTAATTGATTGATTTCGGTAGGGGTAAAATCGAGTAATCGTAAAAAATGGCGCTGATAAAAACCGTGCATAATATTGCTCCTAATAACCGTAATTATTCAAAAGATTCTATTTGAATAATTATGCAAATTCAAGCTAAACATTATAATAATCCCAATATTTTAGCTTATGTTGAGAAATGTCTAAAAAATTAGACTTGTTTATTAAGATAATTTTTATAATATTGCTTCTTTTGTACAAAAAAGTGTAATAAAATGACCAATTATTGTATCCTTACAGATAAGTAAATTTGAATTTATATTCAAAAATAACGACAATTTATTCAAAAGGTCTTTTTTATCATGCAAACTTATGCCCTCCTTATGTTACAAGATGGTTCGCAATTTATCGGAAAATCGATTGGTGCTGATGGACACACTGTTGGGGAAGTAGTATTTAACACCTCCATGACCGGCTATCAAGAAATCCTTACTGATCCTTCTTACTGTGAACAATTGGTTACATTGACTTACCCTCATATTGGTAATGTCGGGACAAATGATGATGATGCCGAATCCAGCCAAGTTTATGCAAAAGGGTTGATTATTCGTGATTTGCCATTATTAGCCAGTAACTATCGAAGCGAACTCGATCTTTCCAGCTATTTAAAAAAGCATAATGTTATTGCCATTGCCGATATTGATACGCGGCGCTTAACGCGTATCTTGCGTGAAAAAGGATCCCAGCATGGTGTTATAATAACATCAACGGATAAAAAGACTTTACTTGAAAAAGCCGAAATAGCCAAACAACAGGCAATAAATTTTAAAGGATTAAGTGGGCTTGATTTAGCTAAAGAAGTGACGTGTTCAACAAGTTATATTTGGACTCAAGGCATATGGACAAGACTGCCGTCTAATCCAATGCCAGAAAACCAATTACCATACCATGTTGTTGCTTATGATTTTGGCGTAAAACGCAATATCCTGCGCATGTTAGTTGAGCGTGGTTGTAAATTAACTGTCGTACCAGCCAAAACGACAGCAGAAGCAGTCCTTGCATTAAAGCCCGATGGCATATTCTTATCTAATGGCCCAGGTGATCCAGCTCCTTGCCGTTATGCAATTGAGGCTATTAAGCAGTTTTTAAATACTGACATTCCTATCTTTGGCATCTGCTTAGGCCATCAACTTTTAGCGCTGGCATGTGGGGCAAAAACAATTAAAATGAAGTTTGGTCATCATGGCGGAAATCACCCCGTTAAAGATCTTGAAAATAATCGGGTGATGATCACCGCCCAAAATCATGGTTTTGCGGTAGATGAAACAAGTTTACCTGCTTATCTAAGAGCCACTCATAAATCACTATTTGATGGTTCACTGCAAGGTATTCATCACAATTACAAACCAGCTTTTAGTTTCCAAGGTCACCCAGAAGCCAGTCCAGGGCCACATGATGCCGCACCTCTTTTTGATCACTTTATTGAGTTAATTAAAATTTATAAGCAGGAGCAATAATTATGGCTAAGCGAACAGATATCAACAGTATATTAATTATTGGCGCAGGCCCAATTGTTATTGGTCAAGCATGTGAATTTGATTATTCGGGTGCACAAGCATGTAAGGCGCTACGTGAAGAAGGCTATCGCGTTATTTTAGTTAACTCCAATCCTGCTACTATCATGACGGATCCTGAAATGGCCGATGCAACTTATATCGAGCCAATTCATTGGACATCCGTTCGCAAGATTATTGAACAAGAAAGACCCGATGCTATTTTACCGACTATGGGTGGGCAAACAGCGCTAAATTGTGCATTAGAGCTCGAAAAGCAAGGCGTATTAAAAGAATTTAATGTCGAAATGATTGGTGCAACAGCCGATGCTATAGATAAAGCCGAAGATCGCAAACGGTTTGATGAAGCCATGAAAAAAATTGGCCTTGATACCGCACGATCAGGTATTGCGCATTCGCTTAAAGAAGCTTATGCCGTTCTTGAGCAGGTTGGTTTTCCCTGTATTATTCGCCCGTCCTTTACCATGGGAGGAACGGGGGGCGGAATTGCGTATAACACAGAAGAATTTGAAGAAATCTGTACCCGTGGGCTCGATCTTTCACCGACTAATGAACTGCTCATCGATGAATCATTGATAGGCTGGAAAGAGTACGAAATGGAAGTGGTGAGAGACAAAAATGACAATTGTATTATTGTTTGCTCAATTGAAAACTTCGATCCAATGGGCATTCACACTGGTGATTCAATTACCGTTGCGCCAGCACAAACATTGACGGACAAAGAGTATCAAATCATGCGTAATGCATCAATTGCCGTACTGCGTGAAATTGGCGTTGAAACTGGTGGCTCCAATGTACAATTCTCGGTTGATCCTAAAACCGGGCGATTAATTGTTATTGAGATGAATCCGCGAGTATCACGTTCATCAGCGTTAGCTTCTAAAGCTACTGGCTTTCCAATTGCTAAAATCGCTGCTAAGTTGGCAGTTGGCTATACTCTTGATGAATTATCGAATGATATTACAGGCGGTAAAACACCTGCCTCATTTGAACCGTCGATTGATTATGTGGTCACTAAAATCCCACGCTTTAATTTTGAAAAGTTTGCTGGTTGTAACGATCGTTTAACCACGCAAATGAAATCGGTTGGTGAAGTCATGGCTATTGGGCGTACTTTTCAAGAATCATTACAAAAAGCATTGCGAGGGCTTGAGGTTGGCGCTTCAGGATTTGATCCTAAAATTGACGATTATACCGATGAAAAAAATATCACCAAAATTCGTTATGAACTCCAAGAAGCGGGCGCCGATCGTATATGGTATATTGCCGATGCCTTTAGGGCTGGATTGAGTTTAGATGAGATTTTTACATTAACCAATATAGATCCTTGGTTTTTAGTGCAAATTGAAGAGCTGGTTAGTTTTGAAAACAAGCTAAAAGAGCAGTCACTTGCACAGCTTGATCCAGAAACATTATGGCAATTAAAACGTAAAGGTTTTTCAGATTTACGCATTGCCAAACTACTTAATACCACTGAGCAATCGGTTCGCAATTTACGTTATCAATATCATATTCATCCCGTTTATAAGCGGGTAGATACCTGTGCGGCTGAATTTGCAACGGATACTGCTTACCTTTATTCAACCTATGAGCAAGAGTGTGAAGCCAATCCTCAATTTAACCGTAAAAAAATTATGATCCTAGGTGGTGGTCCTAATCGAATTGGTCAAGGTATCGAGTTTGATTATTGCTGTGTGCATGCGGCATTAGCTCTGCGTGAGGATGGTTATGAAACCATTATGGTTAACTGCAACCCAGAAACTGTGTCAACCGATTATGATACTTCTGATCGCCTCTATTTTGAGCCAGTCACGCTTGAAGATGTGCTTGAGATTGCGCATGTTGAAAAGCCAAATGGTGTTATTGTGCAATATGGTGGACAAACACCACTAAAACTCGCCCGCGCACTTGAAGTCGCAGGTCTACCTATTATTGGTACCTCACCAGATGCTATCGATAAAGCCGAAGATCGTCAACGCTTTCAAGAAGTTGTCGATAAACTGAAATTAAAACAACCTGTCAACGCAACAGTGACTGATATTAATGAGGCAGTCATCAAAGCAGAAAAAATAGGTTATCCATTAGTGGTTAGACCTTCTTATGTATTAGGGGGGCGCGCAATGGAAATTGTTTATAATGAACAAGATTTACGCCGTTATTTTAAAACAGCCGTAAGCGAATCAAATAATGCGCCTGTTTTACTCGATCACTTTTTAGATGATGCCATTGAAGTTGATATCGATGTGATTGCTGATGGCGAACAAATTGTGATTGGTGGCATTATGGAACATATTGAACAAGCAGGCATTCACTCTGGTGATTCCGCTTGCTCACTGCCAACCCACACCTTAACTGTAGAGATTTTAGATAAACTACGACAGCAGGCCAAACAATTGGCACTTGAACTTAATGTAAAAGGCTTAATGAATGGACAATTTGCTATTAAAGATAACCAAATTTATTTGATTGAAATTAATCCTCGTGCAGCACGTACCGTACCGTTTGTCTCAAAAGCAACAGGTTTACCACTGGCTAAAATTGCCGCTCGCGTGATGACAGGGCAATCGCTTGCCAAGCAAAATGTGACTAAAGAGGTGATTCCAGCTTATTATTCGGTAAAAGAAGTGGTATTGCCATTTAATAAATTCAGTGGTGTTGATCCAATCTTAGGTCCAGAAATGCGCTCAACGGGGGAAGTGATGGGAATCGGTAAAACTTTTGCTGAAGCCTTTGCTAAAGCGCAACTTGGTAGCTTATCCAATATGAAAAAATCAGGAAAAGCATTATTATCGGTTCGTGATCAGGATAAAACAAGGCTGTTAGAAGTCGCTAAGCGATTAATTGCCCATGGATTTAGTATTGACGCAACTATCGGCACGGCAAAAGTGTTACAACAAGCAAATATACCATGCCAAATTGTAAAAAAAGAAAACGAAGGGCGACCGAATATCCATGATCACATAAAAAATGGCGAGTACAGCTATATTCTTAATACCACCTCTGGACGAGCAGCCATTGAAGCGTCAAAAATATTGCGTCGAAGTGCTATTCAATATAAGGTACATTACGACACCACCATGAATGCTGCCTATGCCACAACGGCAGCACTTAATTACGATCCGGCACAAACTGTAACGCCATTACAGCAACTTTATTGATAAACAAAAAGACCAAGACGAGCAATGCTCGTCTTTAAAAATCCTTGCCATGATATAATAACTTTGCAATCACTCAATTGCTCGTAATAGATAATAAAATGCTCGTTTTTAATATAAAATAATGTTAGTTTATTTGCTATATTTCAATTAATTTAATCAGTTATCATCATGGATATGATTCATTCTTCTGATCTAAAAACGATCATGCATTCCAAGCGAGCCAATATTTATTATTTAGAGCATTGTCGTGTTTTGGTTAATGGTGGACGAGTTGAGTATGTGACTGAGCAAGGTCAACAGTCGTTATATTGGAATATTCCAATAGCAAATACCACCTGTATTTTATTAGGTACGGGTACATCATTGACGCAAGCGGCAGTCCGAGAGCTTTCACGGGCAGGTGTCATGATTGGCTTTTGTGGCGGAGGCGGAACGCCCCTTTTTTCATCTACTGAATCTGAATTTGCCTGCCAGTTTTTCTCGCCACAAAGTGAATATCGTCCGACAGAATACCTACAAAGCTGGTGTCAATTTTGGTTTGATGACAAACGTCGATTACAAGCGGCTAAATTATTACAACAAACACGGCTTAATATTATTAGTGAGTGTTGGCCGCAATTTGATTGGGATGTTGATACAACGCAGTTAGCGCATATTCTTACTGATGCAACACAACAATTTACCGATGTTGATAATAGCCAAGCACTTTTAGCTGCAGAAGGGCGAATTAGCAAACGTCTTTATGGCATGGCAAATCAATTAACCTTACAAGATGACAAATTTAAACGAGAACAAGGCACACGAGGCAAAAGTCATGATCCCGCTAATCAGTTTTTAGATCATGGTAACTATTTAGCCTATGGCCTTGGCGCAACGGCTTGTTGGGTGTTAGGTCTCCCTCATGGGCTGGCTATTTTACACGGAAAAACTCGCCGAGGTGGCTTAGTGTTTGATGCGGCAGATATTATTAAAGATGGCATTGTGTTACCTCAAGCCTTTTTATCAGCCAAACAAGGGGACAGTGAAAAAGAATTTCGTATGGCATGTATTGCGCAATTTGCTCAATTAGGTGCACTTGATAGGATTATTGATACTTTAAAACAGATAGCAGATAAAATATGAATATTTTACTTGTCAGCCAATGCAAAAAGAATGCATTAACTGAAACGCGTCGCATTATTGATCAGTTCGCTGAGCGTTGTGGTGAACGAACATGGCAAAGCCCAATGACCGAAGCAGGGCTACAAACGCTTTATAAATTATTACGCAAAACTGCACGAAAAAATACTGCTGTTGCATGTTATTGGACACATGGTAAAAATTTAACTGACCTTTTATGGATTGTGGGCGATCGCAGTCAGTTTAATCAAGAGGGACGAGTCCCAACTAATCGTACTAAACGTAATATTTTACGCAGTGACAGCGAAAATTGTTGGCAATATGCAACCGCTATTCAATTAATTACAACCATAGCGGCACTACTTCATGATTTAGGTAAAGCAACAATTGGTTTTCAATCTAAATTACGAGCAGTAACGGCTGTGGCGGCTGATCCTTATCGACATGAATGGATTTCGTTGCAATTATTTTTATTAATGATTCAAGACTGCACCACCAACGAAGCCTTATTTAATCGATTAGCGCATTTTACTGAATATCAACAACAGTATCCTAATTGGTACAAGCAGCTTACCAAAGTTGAAAAAAATGATCTTACGCAGTTACCATTATTGGCACAATGGATTGAGTGGCTCATTGTGTCGCATCATAGAATGCCGTTTTTACCGGATTCATTAACGGGGGATATTAAAAATTTACAGAAAATAGATTTTGATATATCTGGTTTAACTATCCGAAGTTTTTATAAAACATTTAAGGCAATTGATAAATGGGTTAAAAATAGTCATAGTCAACACACTTCACCCAACGATTTTTGGCAGCTTAAAAGCGATATTACCTTAAGTCAGCCTTGGCTGAAAAAACTAAGCCGTTATGCAGCCAAAGCCTTAAATCATGTTCCCTTAATGCAATTGTCTAATATTGACGAGTTTTTATTGCATATTTCGCGTTTAAGCTTAATGGTGGCTGATCATAACTACTCAAGTTTATCTTTAGCAAATGAAGAAGCCGAAAAAAATAAAGCAATCTTAATTGCCAATACCAATTACCTGAAAAAAGCGAAGCAACGTTTAGATGATCATTTAATCGGTGTTGCTAATTTTTCAGCCCGCTTTGCTCGTTTATTACCTAAAATAATCACGGAATTACCCGCAATCAATCAACATAAACCTTTTACCAAACGAACAACTATAAAACGATTCCAATGGCAAAATCATGCTTTTGATTTAGCAAAAAGTTATCAACCAATATCTGATGAATGTGGCTTTTTTGGCGTGAATATGGCATCGACTGGCTGCGGTAAAACTTTAGCCAATGGGCGAATAATGTATGCGCTTTCTAATCCTAAACGGGGCGTGCGTTTTACCATTGCATTGGGATTACGTGTTTTAACGTTGCAAACAGGTAAAGCATTAAGAGAAAGATTACACTTAAGTGATGAACATCTGGCGATTTTAGTGGGTGGGCGAGCTACAAAAACCTTGTTTGAGCTAAGTAATGAAGACATTGAACAAAACGATTCTCCAAAAAGTTCAGAAAGCCAAGGTAGTGAATCTATCGAATCGTTACTTGATGAATATATTGATGTAGCAGAAAGTGGTATTGCTGATTGTGAACTAGGCACCATTATCGAAAACAGTAAAGCAAGACAATTGCTTTATGCCCCTATTGTGACATGTACAATTGACCATATTATTCAAGCTAGCGAATGTAGCCGAGGCGGTAAATATATTGCACCAACGTTAAGATTGTTAACCTCAGATTTGATTTTAGATGAACCCGATGATTTTGATCAACACGACTTGCCAGCGCTGGCGCGTTTAGTGCATTTAACTGGGTTGTTTGGTAGCAAAGTACTACTGTCATCGGCGACCTTAACGCCAGATTTAATTGCTGGATTATTTGACGCTTACCAAGCAGGGCGAAAAATTTGGAATCAAAATAACCAATATGCCGATAATACCATTGTATGTGGTTGGTTTGATGAATATGAACAGTCGATATCACAAATTGCTGATACCAAAACGTTTAGTGATCACCATCAACAATTTGTAGCAATGCGCATTCATCAATTAGCACAAAGTGCAATCCGCCGTAAAGGGCATATTTTGGATCTACTAAATTACCAAGAAAATAAAACAGAGAATCAAAAATTCAATTATGGTGTGCTAGCTAAACAATTATTAGATCAAGCTTATCAATTTCACCAAGATCATCATCAAATTGATAAAAAATCACAAAAAAAGGTAAGTATCGGTTTAATGCGTTTTGCCCATACAGAAGATGTTATTTTACTCACAGAACAAATTTATGCACAAACGAAGTTACCTAATGATACCGCTTTTCATATCGTGGTTTATCATGCTCGGCAACTGCTGTTATTACGTAGTCAATTAGAAGAAAAGCTCGATAGAATTTTAAATCGCAGTGATGAACAAGCACTATTTAGCCAACCCGAAATTCTCAAAGCGATAAAAGGTAGCAAGAAAGAAAACCATATTTTTATTGTAATAGGTACGCCAGTCACCGAAGTTGGGCGCGATCACGATTATGATTGGGCAATTGTAGAACCATCATCCATGCGATCTATTATTCAGTTAGTTGGACGAGTATGGCGTCACCGACCACAAAAAATTGCACAAAAGGCCAATGTGGCCATATTAGGATCGAATTTAAAAGCAATTGAATTTAATTATCGTACTGATCAAGCCTGTTTTACTAAACCAGGTTTTGAAGAAAAGCCATTATTCTTGCTGAAAACCCATAAAACAAATGAACTAATTCCTGATCATCAGTTAGTAAATATTGATGCTATTCCACGTATTAATTCTTGCCCTGAAGATGGGCTGACTCTCGCCGAATTAGAACATAAGGTCATGGCAGATCTGTTTGCGATTAATGCCCGTAAAAGTAATTATGTGACCAGCTATTGGCAACAAGGTTTAGCTCATCACCATTGTGTGCATTTACAGGCGATTTCACCATTTAGAGGAAATGATGAGACGCAAGATGAATATATTTGCCAACTTGACGACGATGGCGATTATCAATTTAGCTATGCAGATATCGCATGGCAAACACCAGATGAGCGCTGCGAAGATACACAAAATAGTATAATTGAATATAAAAACTGGTCATTTGCTAATCCTAACATTCAACCTTGGTTGGTTAATAGTGTCGAGCAAGCCATAGCAAAAATAACCGAATATTTCCCAAATAAAACGCCATATCGCTTAGCAAATGAATTTTGTAGCGTAAGCTTATATCGCAATTGCAGTTGGTGTTTTCATCCTTATTTAGGATTTTATGAAAAGAAAGGATAAAAGAATATCAGTTTTTATACTGAAACACATAGTTACCTGAAACTTTTTGACAAAATATCGTCAGGTGAATAATGGTTGCTAGTAAAAGGTAGGGAATTCTTTTATACTTGATGGCACTGCTGTGTAAGCAGTTTAGAAACATTAAATTTTTGTTTTAATTTAATAGTTCCACCGCCGCATAGGCGGTTTTTATTTGCCAATAACGCTTAATTTATAAAAATAACATTCCCATTATATTTTACTTTTAATTTATTATTGATCTATTCGCTTTTTTCGTATATATTTGTTTCGTGATTTACTCACAAATATTAAGAAGCTCTTATCCGATGTTTACGTCATTTGATAAGAGCATATTTCAACCTAGGCATAAATGAAGGAGAAATACTATGTCTAATAATAAATATTTTGTTATACCTCGTCAAATTTCTTTTGATAAAGAATTACTAAATCAAGTGCAAAAATTTGTTATTGATTCGCCTGCTGCTAATGATGAATTAATTGTTGGATTACCTACGCAATCTAAATATTATTCAATTCGAGATCTAATGAAAATTCTAAATATTTCGACAATTAAAGAAATTAAATATTTGGTTAAGAAATTAAAGCTTGAACAAGATAATTATAGATATCTTAATTCCAATAAAGAATGGGTGTATAACAGTAATGCTTTAAATATATTGAATTTATACTTAAAATTTAAAGCAGCATAGCATTAAATTAAAGGCTTATATTTAATGATATAAGCCTTTTTAATTTCGAAAAAATATAAGGAGGGCCAATGAACAATATTTCTTGGCAAGATATAAGAAAGGTAATTTTAGACTTTCTACAACAACGGCTTGCCAATAATAGTAATTATAAAAGTGAAACCGCTAAGCTAGAAAAAGCAAAAGAAGCGGGTGATTTAGTTGCAGTTAATGAAGCTCAGCAAAAGTTAGATGAGTTAGCCAAGCGATTTGATTTTGAAACGTGGATGGAAGATGCAGCTATTCGTCGTATTTCATGGCTTCTTATTGCTACCCATATAGCTAAAGGAGTTCACCCGAGCTCGAAGGCTTGTAACGCAAATTACAATACACAGATAAAGCCTAATAATCTGAATAATTTAGTATCATCTGCTACAGTGAACACTTTGCCTTTTGATGCCAGTGGCGCTGCGGCTTTAGATATATTTGGGCTTTTAAACCAAGTTGTTAAAAATGATATAACAATTTTACAGCTTATTATTAATAATCACCCTGCTGTTCAAAAAGCTTTATCTGATGATAAAAGTAAGTCTGCTCTTTATTTGGAAAATTTTAAGCAGTTACTTAAAGATAATTGGAGTGATGCGCAGGCTTCGGAACTTAATAAGCAAATTTTCTGGCCGAATAGTGAAGAAACTTATTTGTCACAGCATGAAAATAATTACCGCTTATTGATTCCACTACATCCTAGTGCTTTGTGCCATTTGGTTTATCAGAAGGTGCAAACCCGATTTTCGGAAGAAAATAAAAATGCACGAGAATTACGTAAAAAAAAGGATGTTGAGTATCAATCTTATTTTTCTTTTCATGATTTAGCCGTTGTTAAACTGGGTGGCAGTAATGCTCAAAATGCAAGCCAACTTATTGGTAGTCAAATGGGGCGTAATTTTTTGTTACCTTCCATGCCACCTAAATTTCAAAAACCTCAGTTTCCATCAATTACAAATTTTCAAGAAACCATTTTTAATAGTTCATTTCAATATTATTGTCGATATGGTTTTAAGTTATTATTTGATACTGTTGAAGCAAAAAAAAATATTTTTGTTGTGAGAAACAATAGAAAAGAGGCTTTTTTTGTCATCTTAACATTAATTCTTAAGTTCGTTGCGCATATCCAAATGACCAAAAGGGCTGGTTGGAGTAGGGAATCCTCACTAAATCTAACTCAACAACTTTGGCTTGATCCAAAACGAGTCATGTTGGATGGCGAAACCGATTTTAAAATAAGATATGAACAAAGCGATTGGCAACAAGAATTAGAAAAGCAATTTGCTTTTTGGATTCAAACTATTTTAAAAGAAAAATTTAAAAATTTTAAACAGCAATTTGCTGATCCTGAATTTAGCGAATGGCGCCGTGAATTTAATGCAGCGGTAAAAGCAAGTCAACGTAAAAGGGAGGGGATATTTTAATGGCATCATTACGTTATTATTTATTATTTGATCATGTCAAAATCCATAATGCCAATGCGATTTCTAGCCCATTAACGTATGGATTCCCAGCTATTTCGGGGTTTCTAGGCGCTATTCATGCTTTAAGTCGTAAAATTGAATCAGAAAATCCTATTTACTTAGATGGCGTGTTAATTGCATGTCATGAATGTGATGTACAAGTTTATCGACCAAACAACTATGCCGATTATACGTTTCGATTAACACGCAATCCACTAGCTAAAAATGGTAGTACTCGTTCAATTATTGAAGAAGGGCGAGTTCATCTAGATGTTTCATTACTTGTTGAGGTAAAAATTGAAGATCGTGAAACATTAGATGATGCAGATGAGCAGCAAGCATTCATCCAACAGATGAAACAAAAACTTTACCAGCAACGTGTTGCTGGTGGGCACGTTGTCGATATTGAATCAGTCGCACTATATTCTGCATCAGAATCAAATAAAAACTTAATCAATGCACTATTACCCGCATTTGTTTTAGTTGAAGCACCACAAGATTTGCAAGATATCACCGCTGAACTACAGCAACAAGATCCTAATGCTACAGAGCTTGAGGCCTTGATTGAAACTGCAATGTTACATCATCATCCTCAAGAAAAAGATCATTGGCAAACCACATCGGTTAAACAAGGTCGCGGTTGGCTTGTGCCTTTACATTTGGGCTATCAAGCTATTTCACCGTTATTTTCAGCGGGTAAGGTTGAACATGCGCGCAGTAATGAGCATGCCACGCAATTTGTGGAGTGTATTTATGGGCTTGGTAAATGGGTCTTTCCTTTACGCTTAAAAGAGAATTTATCACAGGCTTTTTGGCGTTATAAATGTAGTGAATTGCAATCTAATGATGCAGAAATTTATATTATCAATCAAGAAACCAATTAAGTAAATTTAGAAAATTATAGAATAAGGAATACATTATGAGTAAAGATAAAATCACCACCGCCAGCGTACTTGCTTTTGAACGTAGTTTTGATATTTCTGATGCGATTTTTGCACAGCAAGATAATGCAGATGCCACTAAATTATCTCCTGTTGTAGTCACTGAAAAATCAGTCCGAGGCACTATTTCAAATCGTCTTAAAAATGCAGTTGCAAACGATCCAACCAAATTAGATGCTGAAATACAAAAGCCAAATTTACAAACAGTTGATGTTGCTGCGTTAGATGCTGATAAAGATACTTTGGTTGTGACATGGAGCTGCAAAGTGTTGCCATTTTTAGGTAAACCTTCCGTGTGTAATGATATCGAATATCAAAAAGAACTAGAAAAAACAACGCAGGATTATATTCAAACGCAAGGAATGCTTAACTTGGCTAAGCGTTATGCCATTAATATCTTAAATGGTCGTTGGTTATGGCGTAATCGTATGGCCGCGGAGCACATTAGCCTTTCAGTTACTCGAAAAAATGATAAAAAACCATTCATTGAAGTCAGCGATGTTAAACAATACCAGCTTAATGCATTTGATTATGATGATAAATCGGTGAATGATCTTGCTAAACTGATTGAAGCAGGATTATCCGGTAAAGAGTTTGTGATTTTTAACGTTGAAGCCAAACTGAAAATGGGCTTAGGTCAAGAAGTCTATCCGTCACAAGAATTAATCCTAGATACGGGTAAAACAAAAAGTAAAGTATTGTATGAGAAGAACAAACAAGCCGCCATGCATTCACAAAAAGTCAGTAATGCTATCCGAACCATCGATACTTGGTATGAAGATAATGCACAATTTCCAATAGCGATAGAACCGTATGGCTCGGTTACTTCAATGGGGCATGCTTTCCGCCAACCAA
The DNA here is from genome assembly GCF_057063545.1 of Gilliamella sp. X-23. Taxonomy (NCBI): domain Bacteria; kingdom Pseudomonadati; phylum Pseudomonadota; class Gammaproteobacteria; order Orbales; family Orbaceae; genus Gilliamella; species Gilliamella sp. X-23. The sequence goes on along the minus strand of NZ_JBXSQG010000012.1, from coordinate 17,778 downwards.
AACAGAAATTAGATTTTTATACCTTATTTGATAATTGGATTTTAAAAGGTGAAAAACCATCGCTTGATCAGCAACATTATGTAATTGCGGTATTAATTCGTGGTGGTGTCTTTGGTGCCAGCGGTAAGGAGTAAATAAGATGCACTCACATTATTTAGAGTTGCGAGCGATTTCGCAAATTGAGATAACCGAAGTGGATGTGATGAATCAAGTGATGCAATCACTACACCAAATTTTGGTCAATCACCAAGGAAATATCGCAATTAGCTTTCCTTGTTACCATGTGCACCGAACATTAGGCGGAGTGATTCGCCTATTGGGCACCGAGCAGGAACTGCAAAACCTTAAAGCAGATATACAGCAAAAATCATCAATTAGCGATTATGCTTTATTGATGCCTATTACTACAGTACCAACGACGATAAAAGGCTATTTACGTTTTAGCCGTGTCAATCCGAAAGGTCAGAGTGCGTTAAGGCGTGCCGAAAAACGATTAACAGCACAAGGTAAATGGACGCCTGAAGTGAAAAATAAAATGATTGAAAAGTGGGGAAGCGTTCATTTGCAATATCCACATTTTCATTTGAATAGTAAAAGTACAGGGCAAAAATTTATTTTGTGGATAAAACAAGAACAATGCCCAGAGCCAGTACAAGGGACATTTAATAGCTATGGATTAAGCCAAACCGCAACGGTTCCTGATTTTTAAATTTCAAACCCTTTTTTTGATGATGATTTTAACATATTGATTATTATTAATATTAAAATTGACTCAAAAAAAGGGTAAAAATTGGGTAAAGTACAATATGCTCTTTTCCAATAAGGAACTATTGAGCACCAATTTGCGTGCTAACTTTTATCTCTCGATTATCGGTAATTTCTAAATTCGATAGCACGGCTAATTGAGGAAAGCTCGGTCTTAAAAATTGCGATAACATCGGTCTTAATGCATGATTCACTAGTAATACTGGTGGAGCACCGATGGCATCTTGTTGATTAATGGCTTGTCTAATTTGTTCAATAATGTGTTCGGCAAGTCCTGGTTCAAAATTATTGGTATTTTGTAGTGCTTGTAATAACAAACGTTCTAAATTGATATTTAACCCTATGACATTAATTGGAGCATATCCCGGGAACCATTGCTGTGTAATTACTCTGCCTAATGCTATTCTAACTATACTTAGTAATTGATAAGCGTCATTTTGGGTTGGTGCATGCTCGCAGATTGTTTCAATGATAGTTCGCATATCTCTAATTGATACTTTTTCGGCGATCAGGTTTTGTAAAATTTTATGAAAAGTGGTTAATGTCACAACGCCAGGAATAAAGTCTTCCACTAATTTAGGAATATCTTGTTTTATTCTGTCGAGAAGTTCTTGGGTTTCTAAGCGCCCTAACAAATCGCCAGCAAATTGTTGTAGTAAATGATTAAAATGAGTAGCGATCATAGTACTTGTATCTACAACGGTATATCCCAATATTTGAGCATTTTCTTTATCGTTTTCATCTATCCAAATTGCAGGCAATCCAAAAGCGGGTTCAGTCGTTGCAATACCCTCAATGGTTTCTGTTACATTACCCGGATTAATGGCTAACCATTTGTTATTAACAATTTCCCCGTTGCCTATTTCGCCACCTTTGATAAATATTTTATATTGATAAGGCGCTAACGAAAGATTGTCTCTTATATGCACCTGAGGGGGTAAAAAACCCAATGTTTGCGCAAATTTTTTGCGTAAACTACGAATTCGCCCTAACAACTCACCGTTTTGAGTTTGATCGACCATTGGAATTAATCCATAACCCACTTCCATTGCTAATATATCTTCAATATTAACATCAGACCATGTCGCTTCTATATTGGCCGGCGTGGTTGCTTGCACATTAGCTTGTTTGGGTGTGGTTGTCTGTTCTGTTTTTTTCTGTTTAGTTAGCCACCAAGCAATAATAGATAAAAAAGCTGTGAACAGTAAAAATACTAAATTTGGCATGCCGGGAATTAGCCCAAGTAAACCAATTACAACAGCGGTTAAAATCAAAACTTGTGGATTATTAAATAACTGCTTGAGCATCTGCTCACTGACATTGTCTTGTGATGTGACTCGAGTCACAATAACTCCTGCTGCCGTTGAAATAATCAGTGATGGTATTTGTGCAACTAATCCATCGCCAATAGTCAGCAACACATAGGTTTTACTCGCATCAGAAAGAGCCATATCATGTTGCATAACTCCTACCAATAAACCGCCAATAATGGTAATTGCCATGATAAGTAATCCGGCAATTGCATCTCCACGTACAAATTTACTGGCACCATCCATTGAACCATAAAAGTCAGCTTCTTGAGTGACTTCTGTACGACGAGCTTTGGCCTCATCTTCACCAATTAAACCTGCATTAAGATCGGCATCGATTGCCATTTGTTTACCTGGCATGCCATCTAATGCAAAGCGTGCTCCTACTTCGGCTATCCTGCCTGCACCTTTGGTGATGACCATAAAGTTAATAATGACCAAAATAATAAATACCACAATACCAATAGCAAAATTACCGCCAACTAAAAAGTGCCCAAAAGCTTCAATAACCCGTCCAGCAGCAGCGCTACCTGTGTGCCCTTTTAATAAAACGACTCGTGTAGAGGCAACGTTTAAAGATAACCTTAATAAAGTTGCAAATAATAAAACGGTTGGAAATGCTGCAAAATCAAGCACTCGTTTAGTAAATAATGCCACAATTAATATAATAATTGATAAAGCAATATTAAACGTAAAAAACAGATCCAAAATAAATGCTGGCAAAGGTAATACCATCATTGAAAGAATCAATAAAATGAGCATTGGTCCAGCTAATATCTGATAGTGACCATTTTTTAATGTATTAATTGATAATAAATTAAGTAGTTTAGATTTAATCATAAGATTAGTTATTGCCTTTATTTATTTACGGATAGTGACTCTGGTACGGGTAAATTATTAGGTTTTACTGGTTTATTCCCACCATATTTATGCCAATGTTTTAATTGATATACCCAAGCTAAGATTTGAGCAACAGCGGCATATAGTTCGGTTGGAATTGTTTCACCTATTTCGCCGTGGCGATATAAAGCTCGTGCAAGCGGAGGTGCTTCTAATTGGGGAATGTCATGTTCACTAGCTATTTCTTTAATGCGCAGTGCAAGTTTGTCAGTACCTTTTGCCAATAACTTTGGTGCCATCATTGTTTTTTCATCATATTGCAAAGCAACGGCATAATGAGTTGGATTAGTAACAATAACATTGGCTTTAGTAACATCTTTCATCATTCTTCGTCTAGCGATCGCTTGTTGCATTTGGCGAATTCGCCCTTTAATTTGCGGGTTTCCCTCTTGCTCTTTAAACTCATCTTTGATCTCTTGTTTTGACATTTTTAATTTTTTTAAATTACTCCAAATTTGATAAAAAATATCAAATCCCACCATGGGTATTAACGATATAACGCTTAGCATTCCACAAAGAATGACTAACTGTATTGCTTTAGCTAAAGCATTATTAAAATACGTATGTGGTAACGAAAGCATATTAGGGAAATGGTGCATTAAAAACCATGTTGAAGTCATAGCAATTAACATCACTTTAAGTATACTTTTTAACAATTCAGAAAAAACTTTAGTACTAAATATTCTGCCAAATCCAGATATTGGATTTAGTTTTTTAAAATTTGGCTTAATTGATTGAAAGCTAAATAGTAAACCACCTACACAAAGTGGCGCGAATATAGCAACAATAACCAAACCAAAAAAAATTGGGACTATTGACCAAAAACCCTTGGTTAACAAGTCAACTAAATTAAAGACGAGTAATTTATCATCACTTGTTTTATACGAAACTGTTATTGCTGTTCTTATGACTGCGATTAACTGGTTAACTAAGTGTGAGCCCAAAAACTCAAATAAAGTGATACCTATTAACAAGATTAACAACGAAGTTAATTCGCGAGATCGAGGGATCTGCCCCTTTTCTTTAGCCTTTTTTATTTTGCTATCGGTGGGATGTTCGCTTTTATCTAGATCATTATCGTCAGCCATGATGAAATTAAATAAAACTGCATAGTTTGATTAATATTTACAATGCTAACAGTATGAACTAATTACTAACGAGTTATTGGCTTAATAAGAGGGCATTTTTGGGGTATTTATCAGCTTTACCGAAAACAAATATCAATTCTCTTTAAACTTTAGCTCGTTTTGACGAGATAACGTCGGTTTTTTGATAGCCATTATTGGTATAAACAGTAGGACTATTTATACCTTTAAGGTAATTGATCGATTGCTGGGTTATATTCATACGATTTTGAATAATTAATCCGTTATCACGATTTATTTTTGATAGTAGTTTTGTTGTATCAGTGATTGATAGCCAATGTGCTGCAATTGTTGGATTGTCTTTATAAGGTGGTTGAACATTAAATTGTTTACTTAACTTTATGCGGTTTTCATCCAGTAACTTTAATTGAATTAGTAACTGACTTTTTTTATTAATAATTTCACTTAACTGATTTGTTAGGCTATTTTCAATTAATATTTTTTGCTCTGTTTGCAGAATTTCTGAAAGTGTTTGTAACATTTCTGTTATTTTGTTTAGGATGTTATTGAGTTCTAACATTTTTGTATTCCTGTAATTCTGACTTATCTTCAAATATGTTGTAGCAATTGTTTAATTAATTTATCTGCAATTTTATTGGTATCAATAGCCAATGTACCGTTGGTAATGGCTTGTTTTATTTTTTCAATTTTTTCCACATCAATATCTTTGTCAGTTGAATGTAAAAGATCCATTGAATTTTGAGTTATTCTCACGTTAGTACTGATATTGGCACTGTTTTGGAGGGGTACAGATGCAGTCGGATTTTTTTGTTGTTCATTGACTACATCACAGTTAAGTAGTCTTGATATGGTTCTAACGGATTTTGTTGCATCTATACTCATAAAATACCTTTAATCAAATTTACGATTTAAGTGATTTGTTTAGTCTTATTATCGGCAATAATAAAAAAATCATTAATATTATTTATTGAAAATTATGACTCCTTGGTGAGTCAACGTACCTTCAACAATTTTGTTAGAATTTAGTTTAACTCTAATCTTCTCGTTTAATGCGGCATTGCCAAGTGTTTTTCCAGTAGTCGCTACCTCATAACCCCCACCACGAATTATTACTTTAATTATTTGTCCTGCTTTTACCAGCCAACTGTTTTGGAGCATTGTTGTTTTTATTGGTTCACCAGGATTGATATTTCGTAAAGCGATATGATTAAGGGCATCAACTTCATTGACAATAACCGCAGAAGATATTTTATCTAGCCGACCGGATTGAATACGTATGTTATCTTTGCTAATTACTGTTCCTGTATGTATTGTTTGCTTAGCTACAATATAGTTACCTATAACAGCAACATGAATTTGGATAAATTTTTTCTTATTATCACATTGAGCACTAATCGTCATGTTGCCCCACTGCTTTTTTTTATTCAATAACGCAAGCACTGGTGTATCGCAATCTAATTTAGGTTTAGCGGTAGGATAAGTAATTACAATATTATCGACTTCATAGTTAAATTGTTGAGATATTAAATTATTTATCTGCTTATCAAGTGGATTAGCTAAACCTGTATTCCAGCTAAAAAGCATAAAAATGGCCAGTATTAATTTTACAGTTTTAATCATGTCTACTTATTTGGAATTATTCATAAACTGATTTTACTTTATGATTACATGAAATGAATCTTGAAATAAGGGCAATTTTTATCGTTATTTTCTCAATGACTTTTTTTTGATTCGCTTAAAATCCTAATTATCAAAAAAAAGTGAGACGATTTTATGTTTGATAAATTGGATACATGGGTTAATTTTCACCAGCAAGCATTAAATATACGTGAAATGCGACAAAATATATTAGCGGCAAATATTGCAAACAGCGATACGCCTAATTATCAGGCTCGAGATATTGATTTTAATGCTGAGTTAAGTAAAGCGCTTAATAATCAGGCTAGCATTAATCATGTTAGATTGAATACTACCTCAAATCGCCATATCCAGATAAAAGCACCAATCGCACCTAATCAAAATATACTTTATCGTATTCCTTATCAAGCATCGGCTGATGGTAATACAGTCGAAATGGATCAAGAACGTACCTCATTTATTGATAATAGTATTCATTACCAAAGCAATTTAACCTTTTTAGGTGAGCAATTTAAAAATTTAATATCGGTGTTACAGCAAGGATAATAATAATGAGTTTTTCTATTTTAGCCATTTCGGGGTCCGCGTTAATGGCGCAAACCCAACGCATGAATGTCAGTGCCAGTAATTTAGCCAATGCGGATAGTATCACAAGCACTTCAGGTGAGGCTTATCGTGCTAAGCAAGTGGTTTTTCAGGTTGATGATAATGGGTATTCAAATCAAGTGGCTAGCGTTAAAGTTTCGCAAGTGATTGAAGATCCCGCACCAATGAATTTAGTTTATGAACCTAATCACCCTTTGGCCGATGCAAAAGGCTATATTCAAAAGCCTAATGTCGATGTAGTTGCTGAAATGGTGAACACCATTTCAGCATCACGTAGTTATCAAGCAAATGTCGAAGTGATTAACACGGCAAAAAATTTAATGTTAAAAACTCTCACATTAGGGCAATAAAAAGGGATAACTTATGGGTATAGCTAATGTTGCTGTTTCACAATCATCTGGAGTAAAAAGTGCGCAAGCAATTCAAAAAAGCTCATCGGATGGCAATTCGAGCAAAGAGTTACAAGATAACTTCTTAACACTACTTATCGCCCAGATGAAAAATCAAGACCCGACTAACCCAATGGATAATAGCCAGTTAACATCACAACTAGCACAAATTAATACTTTAGCTGGTATAGAGCGACTTAATACCACGTTAGGAATGGTTTCAGGACAGATCGATGACAGCTTATCGGTTAATGCCAGCAACATGATTGGTAAAGGGGTCATGGTACCAGGTAACAAAATTTTAGTGGCAACTACAGAGCACGATGGGGCAGATACTGAAAAAGAAACCATCACAACCCCTTTTGGATTCGAATTAGTTCGTGATGCGGATTCAGTGATTATCACTATCCAAGACAAAAATGGCAATGTGGTCCGCGAAGTTGATTTAGGCGCGATCCCAGCAGGGGTAAGTTCTTTCACATGGGACGGCATGCTCACAGATGGCACACTCGCACCAGACGGCAGCTATACTTTTTCAGTTAATGCCAGTTACGACGGGCAAAAAGTATCATCAACATCATTATCTTATTCAGTGGTATATGGTGTTATCAATAGCAAAGTTAATAATAAAGTATTACTAGATTTAGGAATACTCGGTTCAATTAGTATTGACGAAGTGCGTCAAATTCTTTAGAGGAGATAAAGTTCACATGGGATTTTCTCAAGCAGTAAGTGGCATGAATGCGGCATCAAAACAATTAGATGTCATTGGTAATAATATCGCTAATTCCGCAACCGTTGGGTTTAAAAGCGCGAGTATCTCATTTGCTGATATGTATGCTGGTTCAAAAGTAGGCATGGGCGTAAAAGTCGCTAGCGTAATGCAAAATTTCAATGATGGTATAACCACCACAACTAACAACAGTTTAGATGTTGCAATTTCTGGTAATGGTTTTTTCCGTTTAGTAGATAGCAGTGGACAAATTTACTATACTCGCAATGGACAATTTCAGTTAGACGCTGAACGAAATATTATTTCGGCAGATGGACTGCAATTGACAGGATACCTTGCAACAGGTACACCACCCCAAGTACAACAAGGTGCAGCTCCAGGGCCACTAAAAATTTCACAAGAAATGTTGAATGCTTCAGCAACAACAAAAGCGACTTTGCAAACCAATTTAAATTCAAATAGCAAAGTACCAACAAAACAACCCGTCAATGCCCTTGATGCAGACACATTTAATTATTCTACAACGATTACAACTTATGACTCCTTAGGTAACCAACGTAATGTTCAGCTTTTTTATGTAAAAACGGCTGATAACCAATGGGATGTCCATTGTCTTGATAGTAGTGATCCTAATGGCAGTTTACAAACAATTGGTCAAATGGAGTTTGACGCATCAGGAAAATTAATTAGTGATCCTGAAATGACTATTAACATTAATGGGTTAAATGGATCTGCAAATAACACCTTCACTTTATCCTTGGCAAACAGCTCTCAACAAAATATGGGTAAAGAAATGGGCAGTATTAAAACACCAATAGTTGATGGTTATGCACCGGGTGATTTAATTGGTTACAGCATTAATGACGACGGCTCAATTTATGGTGTTTATTCAAATCAACAAACCATGTTATTAGGTCAAATTGCTATGGCGGATTTTGCCAATGTTAACGGATTAGAATCAGCAGGTAACAACAATTGGCGATCAACCATCAAATCGGGCGGTGAAGTCTTGGGGGTTGCGAATTCAGGTACATTTGGTTCATTAGCCAGTGGTGCGCTTGAATCGTCAAATGTTGATATGAGTCAAGAATTAGTAAATATGATTGTTGCTCAGCGTAATTACCAATCTAATTCACAAACAATCAAAACACAGGATCAGATCCTAAATACGTTAGTTAATTTGCGTTAATTTAAGGGTTATTTATGGATAGGGTTATTTATACGGCTATGTCGGCTGCGAGGCAAACGCTCAATCAGCAATCGATAACAACACATAATTTAGCTAATGTATCGACTTCGGGATTTCGAGCACAGTTAACTGCAATGAAAGCGGTACCGATTGTTGGCAATGGTATGGCGACACGAACGATGGTTGCTGCAACAACCCCAACTTTTGATTCGACTATGGGGGCATTTAATTATACTGGACGGAATATGGATGTCGCTTTAGAAGAAGATCATTGGCTAGCGGTACAATTAGCCGACGGCAGTGAAGCTTATACTCGCAATGGTGCAATCCAGATTGATGCAAACGGTGGACTCAATGTGCAAGGTTATCCATTAATTGGTGACAATGGTATTTTAACGGTTCCTCAACAATCTAAAGTGAGTGTAAGTAGTGATGGTACTCTCTCAGCGTTGGGAGCAGGTGATAAACCAACCACTATTGCTCAAGTGGGAAAAATCAAAAAAGTACATCTTGAGCGTCATGAAGTAATACGTGGAGATAACGGTTTTTTTCAATTAACTGAAGAAGCTCGTAATGCACGAGGTGCAACATTAGAAGATAACCCAAAAGCAAAACTCATGTCGGGTGTATTAGAGGGCAGTAATGTTAACCCCGTTACAGCGATGGTGGATTTAATTAGCCATTCTCGTCAATTTGAAATGCAGATGAAACAAATTATCACTGCTGACGAAAATGCACAAAAAGCGAATCAAATTTTATCACTTTCATAAAAAGGAATAACAATGATTAAATCATTATGGATTGCCAAAACGGGATTAACGGCACAACAAATGAATATGGATATCATCTCTAATAATTTAGCTAATGTCAGCACCAGCGGTTTTAAACGACAACGAGCAGTATTTGAAGACTTATTATATCAAACCATTCGCCAACCCGGCGCTCAGTCTTCAGAACAAACAACATTACCGTCTGGATTACAAATTGGTACTGGCGTGCGTCCTGTTGCAACAGAGCGGGTTCACAGCCAAGGGAATTTAGAATTAACCGATAACAGCAGTGATATAGCTATTAATGGACAAGGTTTTTTCCAAGTGCTACTACCCGATGGCACGCAAGCTTATACTCGTAGTGGTGCATTTCAGGTTAATCAAAATGGTCAACTTGTTACCGCATCTGGATATGAAATACAGCCAACAATCAATATTCCAGCCAATGCTATCAAAATGACGGTTGCGCGTGATGGTATCGTTAATGTAACCCTAGCCAACCAATCAGCTCAAGTACAAGTTGGTCAATTAACATTACATACTTTCATTAATGAAACAGGTCTTGAAAGCATGGGCGAAAATCTTTATTTAGAAACTGAAAGCTCAGGCTCACCAACCGAAAACACTCCGGGGTTAAATGGAGCAGGTTTGTTATATCAAGGCTATACCGAAACCTCTAATGTTAATGTTGCTGAAGAGTTGGTAAATATGATTCAAGTACAACGTGCTTACGAAATTAACAGCAAAGCGATCTCAGCATCCGATCAAATGCTACAACGCTTAAATCAACTCTAAAGTTAACAACATGATAAGCATATTGAAATATTTTTATATTCTCATTGCATTGTGCCTAATTGGTTGTGCTCAATTACCCAAAAAAGCATTGGTTGATGGGCAAACGAGTATTGTTCCGCAAATGCCTGAAATTGTGAACACTAGCGGATCAATTTATCAGGCTGCTCGGCCCACGAGTTTTGGCTATCAGCCAATGTTTGAAGATCGCCGCCCGCGTAATATTGGTGATGTATTAACTATCGTTTTACAAGAAAACGTCAGCGCAAGTAAAAGCTCATCGGTTAATGCAGGACGAAATGGTTCGGTCAATTTAGGTGTAAAAACAGTGCCTAAATTTTTAGATGGCTTAGTCGGAAGGGGCAAAGCTAATACCGAAATGTCTGGCGGCAATGACTTTAAAGGGGCTGGAGGTGCTAATGCAAAAAACACCTTTAATGGCACCATCACCGTCACCGTTCAAGATGTCATGATCAACGGCAATTTAAAGGTTATTGGTGAAAAGCAGATAGCAATTAATCAAGGCACCGAATTTATTCGCTTTTCTGGTATTGTTAATCCAAGAACCATTAACGGCAATAATACTGTTATCTCGACTCAAGTTGCTGATGCACGTATTGAATATGTTGGTAATGGGTATATCGATGAAGCACAAACGATGGGCTGGCTACAACGCCTATTTTTAAATCTGTCCCCTTTTTAATGAGTATCATTATGCTAAAAAAGTTGCGTATTTTTGTTTGTTTTATCTTTATGATGATATTAATCGTCCCAGCAAGCTATGCTGAACGCATTCGTGATTTAGTTACCATTCAAGGCGTAAGGGAAAACGCGCTAGTCGGTTACGGTATTGTTGTCGGACTAGATGGTACTGGTGATCAAACATCACAGACTCCTTTTACTATTCAAAGTATCACTAACATGCTATCTCAATTAGGTATTACCGTACCATCGGGCAGCAACATGCAATTAAAAAATGTTGCAGCGGTCATGGTCACGGCAAAATTGCCGTCTTATTCACGAGTTGGACAACAAATTGATGTTGTAGTGTCTTCGCTCGGTAATGCTAAAAGTCTGCGTGGTGGCACATTAATCATGACACCACTAAAAGGCGCCGACAATCAAGTATATGCCATTGCCCAAGGCAACCTTTTTGTAGGGGGAATGGGGGCAAGTAGCAAAGGAAGCAGTGTCAGTGTTAACCAAACAGCAGGCGCAACTATACCTAATGGTGCAACGATTGAACGTGAATTAGTCACTCGTTTAGATGAGCAAGATACTATTCACCTACATCTTAACCAATTTGACTTTACCCGAGCTCTAAAAATAACAGATGCAATTAACCGATTACAAAAAAATAGCGCAGTCGCCCTAGATGGCACCACAGTGTCTATAAAAATGCCCAAAGAAAGCCAAGCACGCGTACAGTTTTTATCTAAAATACAAAATTTAGAAATAGGTAGCACACCTATTTCTGCCAAAGTAGTTATCAATACGCGAACAGGCGTTGTTGTCATGAATCAAAAAGTACAGCTTGATAACTGTTCGGTAGCCCATGGCAACTTATCTGTTGTAGTGAATAACAAACTCAACGTAAGCCAACCTAACACCCCACTTGCGGGTGGTGCAACTGTGGTAACACCTGAAACAGAAATCGGCATTGAGCAAAGTGGTGGTGCATTACACAATTTGGCGGCAGGAACAGACTTAAATCATGTCATTAATTCACTCAACTTATTAGGTGCAAACCCGACCGAATTAATGTCGATTCTTGAAGCACTGAAATCGGCAGGTTGTTTACACGCAACGCTTGAAACAATTTAAAGAATATGGCTTATGAATAATACAATTGGTCAATCAATTAACCGTTTTGCTTATGATTTATCTGGGCTAAACCAACTAAAACGCAGTGCAATAAATGGTTCATCAGAAAGTGTTAAACAAGTGGCTAAGCAATTTGAATCACTGTTTATCAACATGATGATGCAATCCATGCGTAAAGCAGTGCCTGAAAGCGGCTTATTTAGCCAATCTGCCACACAGCTGTTTACTTCCATGTTTGATCAACAAATTGCCCAACAAGCTGCGGGAAAAGGATTTGGATTAGCCGACATCATTACCAAACAATTAACTCATAATACATCGCCATCGACAAAGGTGAATTTACAATCGAATGCAAGTAACACTCAGCAACATCTTCGTTTAGCGCAATCTTTATTTAGTGATAACGCATCGAACATTACCCCCCAAGCGTTGGGGCAAATGCTTTATCGTAGTCATAAAGAAACTCAAACTACCAAGCAAACTAGCTCTACGCATGAATTATCATTACAAACACCAATAAAAGGTGATAAGGAAGAACACATTGTTAAATTTGTAAAAGACTGGCTAGAGCCCGCCAAACAGGCGGCAAAAAATTCTGGCATTCCTTATGAAGTCATTATTGCACAAGCCGCATTAGAAACTGGCTGGGGGCAAAAACAGATCAAAACCGCAAATAACCAATCAAGCCATAACTATTTTGGTATCAAAGCAACCGCATCATGGAGTGGGGATTCTACACGGTTAATCACGCAAGAATTTTTGAATAATAAAATGATTAAAATCGAAGATGATTTTAGAGTCTATAATAGCAAACAACATGCACTGACTGACTATATCCATTTATTAACCCAAAGCCCTCGTTATCGTGCTGTCGTCAATGCGCCAGATGCCAGAACGGCAGCTAAAGCTCTACAAGCGGCACATTATGCCACTGATCCAAATTATGGCGACAAACTAATTCAAATCATCAGCCGCATTGAACAAATCGCCGAAACTAATCCGCCAACAAAGGTGATGGGCTTTAAGCAAATTGCGTTTAATTAACAGTAGTTTGCTAGGTTTAAAAATAACCAAATAAAAACTTGAATAAAATAAATGGTTTTTCTGACATTTTTTATTGAGTATTGAGTTTGGGGATAGTGATTTTGGGCATTTTTGATTTAGCTATTCAAAATAGCTACAGCCAACCTATTCCATCCGCCAAAACAAAAAAGACATTATTTTCCATCAAAAATCGGTCAGGAAAAATATTGATTTTATTCAAGTTTTTATTTGGTGGTTTTTAACCAAAACCTCTGCCAAAAACGTTTCCAAGACACCATGCCATTAACAAAACTTTACAAAAATAAACAAAAAAGGGCTGTTTCTTTATTTTGTGGCAGAATACAATCTTTCATCCGGACAAAAGTCCTTATTGTTGAGTAACAATCCTGAAATTCCCATAAAAAATTTATTTAAAAGGTAGGTTGTTATGTATTGTAATTACTCGGTGTATCTTTTGGGGTATCAAAGTAGCAGTTATCGAGATCCCTCAGGCGCTTTATTAATACCGCTGAATTTAGCGAAATTCTTATTTTTTTCACTAAGGTCGATATTTTTATCAAAATCGCCATTGGCCTTTTCACCCTTACTATTACTTTTTTCATTTAATGCGCAGGCGTTATCGGTTTATACATCAAAAGCTATTGAGGGGAGTGCACCATATATCACGTTTGATGGGGGGCGAACCAAAGCAACAACGACTGACACATTATTGGCTATTGAGTTACCGGATGGGAGTACCCTTACGCCATCGACGAATACCTCAAGTTCGACAAATCCGATAAGGTTAATCAATGGCAATACCTTTAATGATATACACATGGCGGTGCCGTCGGGGGCAAATTCAGTGAGTTTAAATGACTTAGTTACTCGAGGTAATTGGGGGGATGATGATGGGGATGGACAGGGTGTTAATGGCATTAATGCGACGGGGAGTATATCGGTAAGTTTTAGTGATAAGGATGGTAATGCAGTAAGTCGTCGTGATACATTAAGTGTATGTGGTGCTCCTTATAAGGTAACATTAAGTAGTACAGGAGGGTTTTTACAAACACAGTACGGAGTTCCTAATACCACTAATTTTAGTAGTAGTACAGTGACGTATTATATCAATCCGTATGACAGTGGGACTGGTGTTTGTTACTTTGCGAAGTTCGCAAGGCCGAATCTGAAGTTTGGCGCAGGTAATTACGCAGGCCCAACTAGCATATGGAATCCTGATAAGGGTTTTTTAACTAAGTCAATAAGTTTGTCATCTTACGATCTTAATTTTCCCACAACGGGTTCTGATGGTTTATTTTTTGATTTACTCATAGATGGGGTTGATGCGAGTCAGTTGATTTGGCCCCCGGTCACGCGTGGTGGAATAACAGCTACCGTGATAAATGTAACAGCTAATGAATCATGGATTCCTAGTGCTGATAGTGGAAAAGTTGTCGCACGTGTTCTGTTAACGGGTCCTATGGCGGATAGAACTCAGATGGAGTCAGATAATCCTAGCGCACTAATTGCACCATCTTTGCCGCAGACCTTTGAGTTGGTGGGTAGGGATGGTAGTGGTAATGAGGCGAGGTATGGATTTGTGTTGAGGCAGTGGTTCGTCACTCGGGGTAATAAACGAGATACTCAGTCTAACCATATATCTTGGTGTAGTCGTTTGGGCTATCGTATTGCTAAGATTAGGGATTTGACTAACGCGAAATGTGGTGTAGATCCTGATGGTTATTTCCAATGTATAAATGGCATAGATGGCGCCACGCCTAGTTCATCTGTTAATCGTTACATGCGTCACATAGGTGCAGGGCTTTTCACGGAGTGGGGCTACATGTACAGTTACGGCTATGGACATTTCACCAACTATGACTATTGGACGGGTGACTCAGCAGGTAGCGATGGCTTCGTTGTCGACACTGACAATGGCCTCGTCAGAAACCTCAGTGCTAGCGTCACCCGTTACGGCCTTTGCACCGTACCTTGGTTTTTATTTCTTAGTTCTTAATCCTTAGGCTGTGGGAGCGCCTTATTGAAGTTGAGCTGTTGTAGTTTAAATTGGTGTTCTATTTTAGCGCGGCAAGGTTTCGGACGTTTTGACTTTGGGTGAATAAAATAGCTACAGTGACTACGTCCGAGCAAAGGGAATTAAAGCGAATTCCCTTTGCAATCCCACGCTTTAGCTACAGAATGTGGCCTACGGCACTACTCGTATCATCCTGATACTCGCCTCTACGAGGCCATCTTCGCTGTGCTCAGATGTTCAAATTTGTTCCAGACAAATTTGTCCGACGCCGCTCGGTCTTAACGCACCGTTTGTGATGCGTTCCCGACGCAGCACAAACTCGCCAAACATTCTTGTTTGGCGTGCTAACCTCACTCTGTTGTCGGCACATTCTGACGCCGGAATAAGACAGACAACATAATCTTAGGTGTTTTTGGTGAATTGTTTTTGTTAAAAAACAATGTAATTGCATCCAAAAAGCGGTCAGGAAAGGTATTGATTTTATTGAAGTTTTTATTTTTGTATTTTCAAGGAAAATCAACCGCTTACATAACCTAAGCAAAGCGCCGACATACAACAAATCAACAAAACCACGAATAGCGCCCTAATAACAGCAATCTAACCGCGCCAAACCCTTTTTTTAACGATAATTTAAAATTAAATAAAATCAATAAATTATAAAATACCTCAAAAAAAGGGTTTTCAAAGATGAAATTGTTGTTTATCTTTATACAGCAAGATTTATCAAATCTTAAGTTCTCCTTAACGCCGTGTAGGCGGTTTAGAAAAACACATCAGATTAGGAATAACAATACCCGTTTCTTAACGCCTTATAGGCGTTTAATCAAAATAAAATCAAAGGTATAATTATAAAAACACAACAATCTTTCCAAAAAAGATGGTTATATTGTTTGTTTTATTCCGGCGGTCAGAATGTGCCGACAATAGAGTGAGGTTAGGGATGTTTGACGAGTTTGTGCTGCGTCGGGAACGCATCACAAACGGTGCGTTAAGACCGAACGACGGCGTCGGGGTAACCGCAAGGCCACATTCTGACGCTAAAGCGTGGGTTGTCAGGGAATTCGCTTTAATTCCCTGACTCGGACGTGGTCACTGTAGCTATTTTGTACATCAAAGGTTAAAACGTCCGAAACCACCACACCCAATCCATCCTATTCACCAAAACAAAAAAGGCCTGATTTTCCGCTCAAAAATCAGTCAGGAAAGGTATTGATTTTATTGAATTTTTTGCGTTGTTTTTTATAAAAAACAACAACATTTCCCTTTTATCATCAAATCGCCCCAACAATACGATGCGGTATATACGGCTCTTCTAAATAAGCAATATCATCTTCCGATAACGAAACCTTAATAGCTCCAACTGCATCATCAAGATATTTAGTTTTAGTCGCTCCAATAATTGGTGCAGTCACCCCTTTAGCAAATTGCCACGCTAGTGCTATTTGTGTCATGGTTACCCCATATTTTTCGGCAAGTTCATTAACCCTTTGTACAATGCTGGTATCGGCTTTTTGCGTGCTGTCATATTTAGACTTGGCGACTTGGTCGGTTTGGCTGCGTAAGGTGTCGGCTTGCCACTCTAAACGAGCAAGTCTGCCTGCGGCTAAAGGGCTATAGGGTGTTAAAGAGACATTAAATTGTTGGCAGATAGGAATAAGCTCACGTTCGTCTTCACGATATAGTAAATTGTAGTGATTTTGCATCGAAACAAAAGGTGTCCAGCCATTTTGTTTGGCGACAAGTTGCATGTTATGAAATTGGTACCCATACATAGCCGATGCTCCTAACGCACGGACTTTTCCTGCTTTAACTAGGTTGTGTAGTGCTTGCATTGTTTCTTCAATTGGTGTTGTGTAGTCAAAGCGGTGGATAATGTATAAATCGACATAGTCCGTGCTAAGTCGTTTAAGCGACCCATTGATTTCCCTTTCAATTGCGGTTTTTGATAGGTGTCCTTCGTTAAAATAGACTTTTGTTGCTAAGACGACTTTGTCACGGGCGATATTTTTTTTGATGGCTCGACCTAAATATTCTTCGCTAGTTCCTGCTGAATAAGTATTTGCGGTATCAATAAAATTAATGCCTAAATCGAGTGCATGTTTAATGATGGCTTCGCTTTCATCAGCATTAAGGGTCCATGCGTGCATTTTGCTAGCTGGATCACCAAAACTCATACAGCCTAAACAAAAACGAGATACTTGAATATCAGAATTACCAAGTTGTACATATTCCATAAAACCCTCTCTTTTTTAGAAATTGGTTGAGTAAATGCAACACTTTCATTGTAATACACACTATTTATAGCACTATTTTAATTGTTGTATTATTTAAGATAAATACGGTATTGCTTTATAGTATCATGAATTAAATTCACAAATAATAAACTTATGCCTAGTTTTAGGGATAAAAGGAAAATATTAAATGATGATTATGTCGATAATGGTTATCGTTAAAGCAGATTTTTTGTGACAGATATGTTTTGAGTAATAAAATAAAAAAAGGTGCATAAAAGCACCTTTTTTATTGTGGCAA
Organism: Gilliamella sp. X-23; assembly: GCF_057063545.1. Taxonomy (NCBI): domain Bacteria; kingdom Pseudomonadati; phylum Pseudomonadota; class Gammaproteobacteria; order Orbales; family Orbaceae; genus Gilliamella; species Gilliamella sp. X-23. Next base: position 166 of record NZ_JBXSQG010000012.1, on the reverse strand, counting down.
GTCGATTACTTAATAACTTTAGCAACCACACCAGCACCAACAGTACGACCACCTTCACGAATCGCAAAACGTAAGCCGTCTGCCATCGCGATTGGGTGAATTAATGATACTGTCATTTTGATGTTATCACCAGGCATTACCATTTCTACGCCTTCTGGTAATTCGA